>JAQTUC010000138.1 GCA_028710385.1 Candidatus Omnitrophota bacterium | reverse complement strand
CGCGGCGCTTTGCAAGGGTTTCTACCGCCTCAACAAAGGTCATTTTCTCATGCATCATTAAAAACTGTATAACGCCTCCGCCTTCGCCGCAGCCAAAGCAATGAAAAATCTGTTTCTGCGGGCTTATCATAAAGGAAGCGGTTTTCTCTCCGTGGAAAGGACAATTTGCCTTAAAATTCCTGCCGGCTCTTTTAAGCGGAATATAGCCTGAGATTACTTCCACTATGTCCGTTCTGGTTTGTATATCGTCTATGAATGACTGAGGTATCATATTTTACGCCACGGCAAATTTACGGCTGTTATCCTTTTATTTATTCTTACGCGGGAAACGGCGGAAACCTGCAAACTCGTATATTTTAATTTTTTCTTTGTTTGTAAGATAATCCAGCATCAGATTAACTCCAAGATTATCCGATGCTATATGCGGAGCAACAACTACGTTTATATTGTGCTCTTTGCATTTCTTAAAATGCTCCTCTGACTGGTGCATTGCAATTATCGTGTCAACGCCGCAGGAAGCAAGCTTATCGTAAACGCCAATGGGCCCTTCGGTTCCTCCGGTAAATTCAATATGTATGCGGCTGCACTTACTTCTGTTGCTGCCTATTTCAATCATTACGCCGTTATTGTTCTTTGCAGATTCTTTATATTCGGGTATTTCATTGAGCAGTTCAACAATATTTGCGATTGTTGAAGGCTTTTCTTTATCCATTAATTTCTTTATGTACTGGTAGGCAAGATTGTCGCAGGGAGTATGCATACAAAGAAGATTTACCTTAAGCCACCTTGCGACATCAACCACTTTCTGATGGTTTGCGGCGTGGATTCTGCGCTCAATTTCCGCTTTTCTTTCAAGAAGAAGATTTTCTGATGCGCTTAAAGATATTCCTTCGTTATTGTAAGCAAAAATCTGAAGGTCCATCACGTCATAAAGGCTCGCCAGCGCTTTCCCGCTCGGGTGATGGCTTATTGCAAGGTCTATCTGGGTTCCTTTTTCGCGAAGGCGGTCTATTAAAAGAAGCTCCGCCTCATTTACGTCTACCCCCACAATAACTGATTTTATGTCGCAATCCGGTTCGCCGTTAAGTATCCTGGTATCCGCAAACGGGTTTATCAGGGAATCCACATCAAAGACTTCTTTCTGGAATTTTTCTAATTTATCGTAAGCTGATTTTTTCTCCTTAAAGTAATTATCAATTTCTTTTTTGCTGCGGATATCTGCTTCAATGCCTTTCTTAATTATCTCCTGATAAATCGTTTTTAATTTCATTAACTACCCCCTTGTAGCTTTTTTAGAATTAAAACAATTAATTTTTCTTGTTGCCTTCTCTGCTGTCTGTTTTTTCTAAAGTCCCGGCCAAAAATTTTTCAACTTCGGCGTTGGCGACAAACCCTGGAAAAACCTTGCCGATGCCTTTTGCAGTTGCCAGATATGTTTTGGGAGCAATTCCCTTAAGAAGCTGCGAGGTGTAACCGCCGAAAAAGCCCGCTTGAGCGGAAAAAAGATGAAGAAAGAAAACTAAAACACTGGTAAGAAAAAGTACTCTTACGAATCCCAAAATGATAGCCGCTATCTTTTCCGCAAAAGCAATTTCTTTCCGCTTAAACAGGGCGTCAATTATCTTAATGATAAGTCCGACTACAATTGCAAGTATTACAAAGAGCACGATGGCAGTAATGCCATTGGTTAAATCTTTTCCCAAAAATGATACTTTATTAGTAAGTTTTTCGGCTATGAAAGGATAAAATTGAAAAGTAAAAACAGAATTGATAAACAGCGCGAGTATTTTTAGAATTTCAATGAAAAGCCCCTTTGATGCAGCTTCGTAAGTTATTCGCAACCAAAGGATTAGGAAAAATATATCTATGAGGCCAAATCCTTTAAATATACCCATTTATCAAAATTTATTTAGATATAACATATTAAAACACAAAAGTCAAGAAAACGTTTACAGTCCTGCGATTTGCGTAAATTTTCTAAAAAATCATTGGTTTGCTATTTCTGGGGCAAAACCCCCATTTTCTTTCTGACTGAATACTCAACGTAACCGGCAAGTATTTCCTGCACTTTGGGAGGGGGCGCAACCACAAAATAAGTTGAGATAACTGCGTGCGCCATTTCATGGGCGAGCATCCCGGCTGTCGCGTCATTAAAAGAAATATAAATTGTGTTGTGGCTTGGAACATAAATAGAAGGGAGGCCCGCTTCAATTATCTGGGAGTCTCCGGAGGCGATTTTGCTGACCTCAACGATATCAGGAAAAACCACAATCGTTCCGCGGTAACTTTGAATTTTGATATCAAGCGCGTCGCAGACTTCAAGGAAAAGCGAGTCTATGCCTTCCCTGATTACGGAATTTATGTCGCTTCCATTCTTTGACAAAGCGTCAAATCTAAAAAGCGCTGTTGCGTTTATTTTTTCTGCGAAAGAAGACGGGCTGCAATTGTCGCATAAATTTATTTTAAAATATTTGGTTTCAATCACATCCCCAAAGCAGGCAAAAGACACAAAGCCTGAGATTAACAGCCACGAACATATTAATTTGTATTTTTTTTGATTTTTCAATTTTTTCATTGACCGGCTGCTCTATAAAGTGCTGCTCTTGAAAAAATTATATTCCCTTAAAACTATCCAATACGGCTTCTATGCGTTTTATTTTTTCTTCAACCTGTTTTTTGTTTTCAAAATAAACCCCGTCAATTACTTTTTCGGCCTGGGAAACTTCATGCTTAATTTCCGTCATCTTATCCCTTAAGGAATTAGACATCAAGGTAAGCGAATGGGACAGGTCTTTTAGCTGATCGGTTGCCCTTATCTGAAAATTCGCCCCGAAATTAGCCTCTCCCAGCTTATCTATTTCTCTTTTAAGCCTAAAAAGCGGCCCGGCAATTTGGTGCGAAACAAAAAGAGTAAGCAGAATAACCGAAATAGCAGAAAATATTGTGACCACGATAATTGTTTGCAATATAAACGGCAGTATAAAATCAGCTGTGGTTTTTACCGTAACTTTAGTATTCTCAATGGCAACAGTTGTTGAGTTTGACGAAAGAAAGAAAAGTGAAATTCCTATGGCAATTGCAGCAGCAATTACAATTAAACAGAATTTTATTATGAATTGCGTCTGAAACTTTTTATCAATGAAATAATTTCTTCTTTGATTGTTCATTTTTACCTCCGTAACTATTAAAGGCCCAACTCTTTATAATTTATTTTCACGTTAGCATTGGTTTTAAGCGAATTCATCCAGTCTTCAACAGCTTTTTTCTGCTGCTCTTTAAACAGAATAAGGCGTATTTCCGGATAAACGCTTTCAAGGGTCTTACCCTGGAATTTATCTTTGTTCGCGTTATAAAAATCGTTTATCGCGGTGTCATCTATCTTTATATTGATGAATAATTCTTTTGCTTTTTTATCTACCGCTCTTTTTAAAAGCGCCTGCTCCCAGAAATCCTGGACATCTTCAAGAAAACTTTCTTCTTTGTCCAGTCCTCTTGTTTCCGCTTCCCTCAATATAAGTTTCCTGTTTATAAGGTTG
>JAQTUC010000023.1 GCA_028710385.1 Candidatus Omnitrophota bacterium | reverse complement strand
TAACGGATTAGCTTAGGCTGTTGGAAGTTATTTTTGCGGGGCCGCTTCTGCGCCTTGCGGGCTATAATGAATGTTTAAAAAATCCAGCACTATCTTTCGTATGTATACGGAAGGTTCCAGATGGGCTTTTTCTGCCCAATTTAATATCTCAATCCATTGTTCACGTGTCAGCCGTACATTTATCGTCTTAGTGTATTTGACGACTTTTTTAGGCCTGCCTTTCTTTATTTTACTTGCCATTATTTCCTCCTTAAATTTAGTCAATTTAGGATTTACGAGGCAACAAAAAAACACAATAAAACACTAAAAAACACAATAAAGTATAACATAAACTTATATGTTTGTAAACCAAAAAAGGCAGTTTAAAAAGGGGGCGTCTCCTCACTTGATATGCAGGAAAAAGAGGCTATAAGGTCTCTTCTACCAGGTTTATTACGGTTATGGGGCTTGTAGGCGGGCCGTCAACGCCCTTGTACTGAATAAGGGCGCCGTCATCTGTCCTGTACCAGTAAAAAGCGTGCCAGAAGAACGACCTGAGGCCGGTTAGTATAATTTTTACCTTGTAGGTTTTTATTTCGTTATCATTTACGGTTATGATTTCCTTGCCGTAATTGAAAGCTTTCATTTTGTAGGGTTTTAAGTCCTCAGGATTTAGGGTCCAGAAAGTAATTACTTTCTTTTTTGATTTTATGAATTTAGACAAAGAAAATGACATTGGCTGATACCATGGGTTTTTATCTATTCTGATATTCCGTTCTATGGGTTTTCCCCTAAAAGTCCCGGTTACCTTAATTGAATTCTTCTGCCTTTTGGCGGTGATATTGGTTTTGTTTGAGGTGTTTGTAAGGCGCCATTCCAGGGCATTTAACTGCTGGTCATTTGTGGTGATATATTCTTCCGGGCCGCGTTTCGTGGCAAGCGTGGTCCAGTATTTTTCAGAGTTTACTTTCCAGAATATATCCGTATAGCAGTTTCCTGTTTTTTCTATGAATTTATAGCTGGCAGCCATAAGGTCAAACGAAAAAAGCAAAGAAATAAGTAATAGAAAAATATACTTCATATTTAGGTGTTTTTTATGGCTGCCATTTTTAATGTTGTATGCATGTTATCCTGCCATGGCCATAACATGGCAATTACTGTATTTTGAGTATCAGCCTTTTTAAAAAGCGTCTGATCCTGCCAGACGCCGCCGTAGTCTTTAGTCAGGCGAAGTATCTCTTTTGAAGGCTTTTCGCCCTGTTTTTTCTCTGGCTCACCGAATATTGAGGCAAATATCTTGCACAATTCCTCAATGTCTTTATTTAGAAAAACCAATTCACTATATTCTTCGGATATCGTGCGTTTTTCGTTGGCGTTTATGTGTGAAATTTTGGAAAGTATATCTTTTAACATCATTATATGTTTGTAATCAGCGTTTTAAGGTTAGATACGGTATTATTTACCTGGATTTTGCTCCTGCGAAGAGCTTTAAGCATCCTGTCGTAGGCTTCAACGACGCTTTTTCCTTCAGTAAGATGGTTTGAGAAGATACAAGCATAACCGCGGCGATTTTTTATTTTAAACATTTTTAAACGGCGAGCGTCTATTGCCATACACCCTCCTTTTTATAAAGAATCTTTTTTATCGCCCGTATGGTCGTCCGTTCTTTGTTCTTTAAGTTTCTGGGCATCTTCTTTGCTTTTTTTCTCAATGTTTTGCATGGTTTCAATGATGCCTTTTTTGATGTTTTCCATTTCGCTGGTTTCCTGAGCCGGAGTTATTTTTAATTTTTCCCGGAAACTCTTGTTTTCATCCAAAAGCTTCTTGTTCTCATTTTCTTTTTCCATGAGTTTTGCCTTAATGCTTTCATTTTCCGCTCGCAGAGTATCAACGGTTATTTTAAGGTTATCTTCGGTAACTCTCATGCTTTGAAGGTCTTCTTTGAGCGCAGTTTCGTTTTCCCTGGCGTCGTTTAGGTCTTCTTTGGTGGTTGTAAGCTCGTTTTTCAGCTTTTCAATTTCTGTATGCTGCGAGGAATTGTCAAATTCAAGATTCTGTATTTTCATGTTTGCGGAAATTATCTGCTGTTTAAGGTCCAAGATGCTGCTTTCTTTCTGCCTTTTTTCTTTTGTATCTTTGGAAAATGCTATAAACGCGTACACGGTACCGACTATTCCTGCGGCGATAATTGCGTAAATAATAATTTCCATATTACTCCTGTTCCTGCGAACTGTGCGTTAGGTGTTTTTCCACAAAATCAATAATTTGCTCCTGGACTTTCGGATTTATATTATAAAATTCAAGTCCCATTCCCGGAGACTCCATGGGCTGAATTTCGTTGTCTGCCTCCCATACCACCTTTGAGTCAACTTCTATAATCCCTGGTGCCGGAGCTAACTCTATGCGCGTAGTCAGGATTTCACCTATGGAAAATACCTTCTCAGCAGCTATGAATACGCCTATGGCGCTTAGGTTTATAATTTTTCCTTTATAATAGGTATCCTTTGTGGAAAATTTTTGCTTGTATTCAATTGTGTTGTGAAGCGGTATGCGTTTAAAACGGCGGCGCAGCCTTTGTTCAAGTATATGCGAAAACAGTACTTCTTCTTCAAAGCTTTTTATTGCGGTTTCTTCTGTTTCGTAATAGGTAAAAACTTTATCCAGCCCCACCACCGAAAACAGTTTTTGAACGTGGCCGGGTACGTTACAAAGTTTCATTTTGCCCTTGTGGTTTAAAACATTTTTATAGGCAACTGCAATAAGCGATATACCGACATAATCAATTAAATTTATCGCTTCAAAGTTGCAAAGTATGTTTTTAGATTTTGTGACCAGCGCCCAGCCGATGGTTTCTACAAAATCCGAAGAATTGATATCAATGCTTCCTTCAAGGTCAAGTATTACAACGTCGCCTTTCTCGCGGATATTGATTTTCATATTAAGCTAACACCTAAGAAGGTTAATTATCAGCCTTTTATTAGAAGAAAAACTACGAAAAGCAGCACAACAACGCCTATGCCAAGCATTATGTATTCTAGAATATTTGAGTCTTTTCCTGCCGGTATTGCCGGAAGCGTTTCTTCCTGTATTCTTGGCGCGGTTATGGCTGGTATGGCGTTTGGTTTATCCATTAATTGAGCAAGATACTGTCTGCAGGTATCGCAAATGCATAAATGCTCTTCAACTTTTGATATGTCTTCTTCGGTTGCAGTATGTTTTATGTATAAGGGTATTATTGTTTTTATCTCTTCGCAACTCATACTGTTTTATTATATCAAAGAAAACAAATCCAGCAAGGCAAATAATGGTTTTGGAGGCCAAATTGCGGTATGGTATTGGAAGCTTCTAGAATGATGCCCGGAAAACTAATGTGAAGGTTAGTAAACCATGCCTCGCAGCCCGAGTCGTATGCACTCTTTGGCCGCAGGCCAAAGTTTCTCCATAGTGCATCCGACAATTGCCTGTAAAGGTATGAAGACAAATCAATAGGACGGATATTGTGAAGGTTAGCAAACCATGCCCCCACCCCGAGTCGAACGGGGATTTCAGCCTTAGGAGGGCCGCGCTCTGTCCGTTTGAGCTATAGGGGCAAATGGACTTATGGCTATTTAAGATTGTAAATGGGCGGCGTATTGTTTATATGTCAAACTTAATCAAAGAATACACAGGGTAGTCTTTGAATTTTTCTTTGCCTTTTAATTCGGTAAGCTCAATGAGGAAAGCGATGCCGACGATATCAGCCTCAAATTTTTTTACCAGATTAACCAGGGCTTCTGCTGTGCCGCCTGTGGCAAGCAGGTCATCAAGGATGAGAACCTTTGAGCCCTTTGGTAAGGCGTCTTCATGGATGTGCAATTCGTTTTTCCCATATTCCAGCGAATAACTGTGGCTATGTGTTTTATAGGGCAGTTTGCCGGGTTTTCTTACAGGCACAAATCCGCACCCAAGCTTATAGCTTAGAGCGCCTCCTAATATGAATCCTCGTGCTTCTGCGGCGACTACAAAATCTATTTTTTGTCCTTTGAGTGTTTCTGCTAATTCATCAATGGCGGCCTTAAAAGCTTGTCCATTGTTAAGCAGGGTGGTTATGTCTTTAAACTGAATTCCTTTCTTCGGAAAATCAGGAATATTTCTGATATAGCTTTCCAGTTTCATAATCCTCCTTGTTTACTTAACTTTCCAGGTCTTTTTGCTGTTCCTGCACGGAATATTTTTTAAGTTTAAGCAGCGCATCCTTTTCAATTTGGCGTACGCGTTCCCTTGAAACGTTTAAAATTTTTGATACCTCTGCCAAAGTGTGCGACTTACCGTTTTCTATGCCGAAACGCAGGTTTAGAACCTGGCGTTCTCTTTCTGTGACAAAGTCTAACAAATGCAAAACACGTTCGTGGTCGAAGAACTTCTCGACTTCCTTATTGGTATCAGCGTATTCGCTTCCCTGTATAAAATCCCCTAATTGTGATTCCCCATCCTCCCCTACCGGCGCCTCAAGAGAGGCTTTCTTCTGCATCCACATCTCTATGTCTGCTACTTTTTCAATGGGAAGCTTTATTTTTACAGCTATCTCGCTTCTCGTGGGTTCTCTTTTTAACTTCTGGCGAAGATTTTCGTTTATCTTCTTGTACTTAGACATAAATTCGCTCATATAAACAGGTATGCGTATTGTTTTACCCTGGTCAATAAGCGCCCGTGAAATTGCCTGGCGTATCCACCAGGCAGCATAAGTTGAAAAACGAAAGCCTTTTCCGATGTTGAATTTGTCAATCGCGCGCATTAAACCGATATTGCCTTCAGCGATTAAATCCATAAGCGGCAGGTCAAAATGGTTGTAATGCTTGGCAATGTTTACAACCAGCTTAAGGTTGGCGTTTATAATTTTACGCCTTGCTTCGCGGTTGCCGTGTTTTGCCTTGCGTATCAATTCTTCTTCTTCCGGTTTGGAAAGAAGCGAAATATGCTTGATTTTGTTAAGATACGCTTTTATTGCTTCCATAGTTTATTATTTGCTTTTCTTGTTGTTTTTTTCTTTTAAAGCAGCCTGTGCCGCAGCCAATCTTGCAATAGGAACTCTAAACGGCGAACAAGATACGTAGTTCATGTCGACCTTATGGCAGAATTCAACCGATTTTGGTTCTCCGCCGTGCTCTCCGCAAATTCCAACCTTTAAGTTTTTGCGTGTTTTTCTGCCGCGTTCAATGCCAAGTTTAATCAATTGGCCAACGCCTTCCTGGTCAATTGTCTGGAAGGGATCGTCTGCCAGTAAACCTTTTTTAAGGTATTCCGGCAAAAATCCGCCCATATCATCCCTTGAGAAGCCGAAGCTCATCTGCGTAAGATCATTGGTTCCGAATGAGAAAAATTCCGCAACTTTCGCAATTTCGTCAGCGGTTAATGCTGCGCGCGGGATTTCAATCATTGTGCCGAACATCATATCTATTTTCTTCAAAGAATATTTTTTAAGAACTTCTTCGTAGATTTTTTTAACCATAGCCAATTGGTCGTCTAACTCTTTTACGATAGAAACAACCGGTATCATAATTTCCGGTTCAACTTTGATACCCGATTTAACGAGCTCGGCAGACGCTTCAAGTATCGCCCTTACCTGCATTTCGCTTATTTCAGGATAGGTTATACCCAGGCGTACTCCGCGATGGCCCATCATTGGGTTGCTTTCGTGCAGAGCGTCAGCTCTTTTTAGAAATTCCTCAATTCCTATGTTTAAGCTTTGCGCCAATTCCTGCTGTTGCTTCTCTTCGCGCGGGACAAATTCATGAAGCGGCGGATCAAGCAGACGGATTGTTACAGGAAAGCCTTTCATTGCTTCAAGAGTCTGTTTTATGTCAGCTTTTGCAAATGGGAATAATTCAGCTAATGCTTTTTTTCTTTCTTCAACTGTTTTTGAAGCTATCATTTTACGTAAAAGGAACAATGGCTGCTCTGCGCCTTTTCCGTAGAACATATGCTCGGTCCTGAAAAGCCCGATACCTTCCGCGCCGAATGATCTTGCTTTCTGTGCATCGGCCGGAGTGTCGGCGTTAGCCCTTATCTTAAGGCGCCTGAACAAATCGCACATTTTAAGAAAATCCATAAGTAACTGGTTTTCTTCGGAAGCATCCATCATTTTAAGCTGGCCCGCATAAACGTTTCCTTTTGTGCCGTTTAAAGTAAGCCACTGGCCTTCCTTAAGTATTTTATCTCCTACTTTCAGCGTTTTCGTTTCGTAATCAACATGAAGCGCTCCGCATCCGACAATACAGCATTTTCCCCAGCCTCTTGCAACAAGCGCTGCATGTGATGTCATTCCGCCCCTTGCCGTTAATATACATTGCGCCGCGCGCATTCCTTCAACATCTTCCGGATTTGTTTCTTCGCGGACAAGCACTACTTTCTTGCCTTCTTTTGCCCATTTTACGGCGTCATTGGCGCTAAAGACAATCATTCCGTTTGCGCCGCCAGGGCCGGCAGGAAGCCCTTTTGCGATAGGTTTGTTTGTTGTTTCTTCTTTGGGGTCAATTATTGGATGAAGCAATTCATCTAGCTGCGCCGGGGTTACTCTCATTACAGCTTCATTTTTGTTGATAAGTTTTTCTTTGATCATGTCTACCGCCATTTTTACAGCAGCGGGTCCGTTACGTTTTCCAACGCGGCACTGAAGCATATAAAGTATTCCTTTTTCAATGGTAAACTCAATGTCCAGCATATCACGGTAATGTTCTTCCAGCCTGTTGCGTATGTCAACGAGTTCTTTGTAAAGCTTTGGCATTCCCTTTTCTAAGCTTACGAGTTCTTTGTTGTGTTCGCTCTTTGAGTATTCGTTAACCGGAGCAGGCGTGCGTATTCCTGCAACAACGTCTTCGCCCTGCGCATTTATCAGGTATTCGCCGTAGAATTTATTTTCGCCATTGCCGGGGTTTCTTGTAAAAGCAACACCTGTTGCGCTGTCGTCTCCCATGTTGCCGAAAACCATTGATTGAACGGTTACTGCCGTTCCCCATTCATCGGGAATATTTTCTATTCTTCTGTATGCGATAGCTCTTTTTCCGTTCCAGGAAAGGAATACCGCCGAAATGCCGCCCCATAATTGCTGCATGGGGTCATCCGGAAATTCTTTTTTAAGGACTTCTTTTACTTTTGCTTTAAACAGCGAGCAAAGTTTTTTAAGGTCTGCCGCTGAGAGGTCTGTGTCGTTCGTGACGCCTTTTTCTTTCTTCATAGCAGCCATAATTTTTTCAAGCTGCTTTCTTATTCCTGCCTCATCATGTTCCGGTTCGATGCCGGCTGCCTTTTCCATTACAACGTCAGAATACATCATAATCAGCCTGCGGTAAGCATCATATACGAAGCGTTCGTTCTTCGTTAATTTAACCAGGGCAGGAATTGTTTTTTCAGTGAGGCCTACGTTTAAAACTGTTTCCATCATTCCGGGCATTGATTTTCGGGCGCCCGAACGCACAGATACAAGCAGTGGGTTTGTTGCGCTTCCGAATTCTTTACCCATGATTGTCTCTACTTTCTTTAAGGCTTTTGCAACATCTTCTTTAAGGCCTTTAGGATAAGTACGTTTGTTATCGTAATAATAGGTGCAAACTTCTGTTGTGATTGTAAATCCAGGAGGAACCGGTAAGCGTAAATCCTTGTGCCCCGCCATTTCGGCAAGGTTTGCGCCTTTGCCGCCCAAAAGGTTTTTCATGCTTTCATTTCCGTCAGCTTTTCCTCCACCGAAAGAATACACATACTTCTTCGCCATGATGCTGCCTCCTTTATTTATTTTGGCTAACTTTTTCTTTTATATATTCAACAACGCGTTCTGTGTCTATGCGTTCCTGTTTCATCGTATCCCTGTCGCGGATAGTAACTTTTTTGTCGGTTAAGCTTTCAACGTCAACGGTTATGCATAAAGGTGTGCCGATTTCGTCTTGACGGCGATACAACTTTCCAATGGCTCCTGTATCGTCATATGAAGCAGGAAATTTATCTTTTATATCACAAAATATCTTTTTTGCAAGCTCAACCAGTTCGGGTTTGTTTTTAAGAAGCGGAAAAACAGCCGCATAATACGCAGCTAAACTTGGTTTTAATTTTAATACCACCCTGGTTTTCCCGTTTACTTCCTCTTCGTTGTAGGCGTCGCTTATTACCGCAAAGAATGTCCTGTCAACTCCCGCTGAAGGCTCTATAACGTAAGGGGTAAACCTTTCTTTTGTTTCGTCGTCAAAACAAGACAAATCTTTTTTGCTTACTTTGGCGTGTTCAGTAAGGTCAAAATTCCCTCTGTTTGCTATTCCTTCAAGCTCGCTCCAGCCAAACGGGAAATTGAATTCTATATCTGTGCATGATTTGGCGTAGTGCGCCAGCTCGTCTTTTTCGTGTTCTCTTAGCCTTAAATTTTCTTTTTTAAGGCCTATTTTTGATACATAAAAATCAAAACGCTCATTGACCCAATACTTGTATTTTTCATCAGCTTCTTCTGGTTTTACGAAATATTCTATTTCCATCTGTTCAAATTCTTTCATGCGGAAGATGAAGCTTCCGGTCGTAACTTCATTCCTGAAGGCTTTACCTATCTGGGCAATGCCAAGCGGAAGTTTTTTGTGCATTGAGTCCATAACGTTCTTAAAATTTACGAAAATTCCTTGCGCGGTTTCCGGCCGAAGATAACCGTAGTAAGGCTCATCTTCTGTGGCGCTGACATTTGTTTTAAGCATCAGATTGAATTTACGCGGTTTGCTTTTTGAGCTGTCTATGTTTGTGTGGCATTCTTCGCATTTGTAAAGGTTGTCGCCGATTTTTTCAAGCTTATCTATGCGGAATCTCTTTTTGCAGTGAGGGCAGTCAACCAGTGAATCAGTAAATCCTTCAAGGTGCCCGGATGCCTTAAAAACATCCTCGTGCATTATTATGCTTGAGTCCAGGCCTACGATTTCATTTCTCTTTTCAACGTAGGTATCCCACCAGATATCTTTTATGCGCTTTTTAAGTTTTGCTCCCAAAGGCCCGTAATCCCAAAAGCTTCCCAGGCCGCCGTATATTTCGGAGCCTCCGAAAACAAAGCCTCTGCGCCTGCATAGAGCTACTATTTTTGATAACTTATCTTCCGCCATATATGTTGTTAAAATATAAGAAAATCAGGGTAATTGTTGTTATTTGCGAAATATATATTATACAACAAAAAAGTATTTTTTTAAGAGAAATTTTAATGTATTTGAGGCCCCCTTTAAAGGGTTTTTTGAAGCTTGCGTAAAGATTATTCTTCGTAAATTATGGTTATCTCTTCAGGGTAGCTTACGATTATCTGGGCGTTTTTGTTGTAACCGCGTATTCTTCCGCTTACTTCCATGGTTTTTCCTTTATAAAAGCTAAAAGGGTCTATGCCTTTGTCGGAAAAATATTTAATGGCGTTATTGTATATCACTATTTTAAAATGGCTTGTTCCAAAATCCAAAACAAGGCCGCGTTTTGTATGCTTTGCTCCTGATACTTTTCCTTTAACGGTGCGTATTTGATTTGTACAGGCAAGGGCATCATCTGGATTAATAGTTTTGTAAACTCCCCACATTCCTTTGGCATTTTTTCTTGCATTTTTCTGCGCATTTACAAATGTGCCCACATATTTTACGTTGGGCGGGAATGTGTAGATTACGGCAAAGCCTTCCTCAACCAGTTTTGCATTTACCATTGTGTTTGCGATGAAACAATATCCAAGCAGGCGGTTATATCTATCGGTCTTCTCCACATCAAATTCTACGCGCACTATTTTATCCTTAACCAGCTTTTCATTCAGCTTTTTTGCATCCAAAGCAAAAGGCTGCGGCCTATAAGAAAAGCGGCCGTTTCGTTTTATTTTTATTTCAGGCGTGTCTATGCCGATATAACGAAGGGTTTCTCCGTTTTCAAGGCGCACTGTATCGCCGTCTATTATTTTGGTTATTCTTATATGCGAGTAGTCGTAATTTTTAACGCACGAGCAGATAAAAACCAGAAAAATCCCGACAACTAAATTTTTAAAAATTCTTAAATTAATCACTGAGGTCTTGCACTATTTTTACGAAAATCTTCTGCGCGAATTGCGGTTTAGGAAGAAGGTATTTGCGGGCAGAAATTTTTAATTTTTGCAAAGAAGGGCTTATGGTGTCAATCTTAATAGTTACATCATTATCAACCACTTTTGCCTTTATTATGCCTTTTGATTCGTTTGAAGTAATTATTTCTGCTTTTAAATTCTGCAGCTTGTCCGTTGTAACGTCCCATAATGTGCGGTAGTCGCACTTAACTTCCCCCATTGCAGAGTCATTGCTTAGGGTGTATCCGGCGACTACACCTGTCCCTACAAGGATAGGAACACATCCGTTAATTACGCATAAAGAAAAAAATAGTAAACCCAGGCACGCGGCCTTTTTAGAAGTAATGCTTTTCAGGAAAGATTTGTTCATGAAAATAATTTTAGAGGTTTTTTCCGGAGAAATTTTTTGTAAAAAAGCTGACAAGTATTTTCAGCTCTCTTTCTGCCGGTTTGCTTAAATTATTTCCCAAAGAAAAATTATATCCGTTTACGGCAAGAAACAGTATATCAGAGCGGGTTTCGTTTTGCAAGTATTCTACAGCCAGGGAAAGCGAACTGTCGTGGGTAAGGTGAAGAGATAAATTTTTTATCTCTCCGGGGCCAAAGCAGCCGAGCGTTTGCGAAGATTCCATGGCGGTGCAGTCTGCGAATATTATGAGGTCAGGCTCCTCTTTTGCTATTTTGCCAAGGTAGTTCTCAAGGGTTTGCCCGGTATTTATGGTTTTAAGCGTGCCCATACCCTTTATTTTCTCAACCAGGTATATACCCAGGCCGTCATCTGATTTGTCAATATTTCCTATGCCTGCAATCAGAGTTTTTTTGTGCTTTTTGATTTCTTCCTTTAGTAATTTAAGTGTTGTTTTTTCTTCTTCGGAAGGTATGGCGATATTGCAGGAATTAAGCACTGACAATAATTCGTTGAAGCCTGTGAAATGAATGCAATTAAGATTAAACTGCTTTGCCTGGCAGATAAGGTCTATTCTGTCGTCTATATAAACGATGTCGCCGTATTTATGGCCGCTTACTGCTTTAAGCGCCTGATAAATTTCTTTTTCCGGTTTCAGGGATTTTACTTTGTATGATAATATAAGGCCGTCAAATAATTTAAAAATATCAGGATAATTTTTATGCAGATATTCAAACTGAAGCTCGGTTATGTTGGAAATAAGATAAACAGGATAAATAAGCCCAAGCCGCCCTATCAGATTCGCCACATCTTGGTTTAGCGAAAATATATCGCACCATATACTTCGGAATTCTTCGTAATTCGCAGTAAGCCCAAAAGATTTTTTGAATTTCCTGTAGAAGTCGTGCGTATTTATTAAGCCTTTCTCCAAATCTTTTCCGAAATCTTTCAGGAAAAGATGATCCAGTATTTCCTGTGTGGATACGCTTACCTTTGATTCTATCTTTTTTAAGGCAAGATTGTAATTAAAATCAAACAGAACTTTTCCCAGGTCAAAAGCAAAACACTTCATAGTATTTTTAGGGTAGGTTAAGAGGTGAAAACTGCCTCTCTGCGGCACTCAGGGCAAAGGACTCTAAAGCGGTCCTCTCTGCTTATGGACCCCTCTTTCTTTGGAGTTTTTGCATTTAAGGAAAGCGCATTCTGGTTAAACGCAAGAAGGGTTGTGTTTGGCGGATATAAGGCCCCAAGTTTTTCTATTGTCCAGTGCAAATGATCTTTGCAGGCAAAAGCAGAATTGCAGTGTTCGCAAAGAATCATTTCTTTTTCAATTGTCTGGCGAAGGGTACTTCTTTCTTCGGTTGTCGCGATATCAAACTCGTTAGAAAGCATAATGCCTTCAACGCTTACGCAATTAAGTTCGCACTGGCCGCAGGCTATGCATACGTCCCAGTTTATAGTTAAAACTCTTTTCGCTTTGTTGCCGGAGATAACATCTTTAAAGCTCAAAGCTTTAGTGGGGCAAACATTTACGCAGGCTGTACAGCCTATGCACTTATCTTCGTAATAATAAGGCCTACCGCGGAACGAACTGAAAGGAATATGCGGCCTTTTCGGGTATTTAGTGGTATAAGGCCTGCTGAAAAAAGATTTTAAAGCGCCCTTAATTTCGCGTAATTTTGGATATTTCATTGTTTGTACTCGTTTGTTAAATTTTTATCCGATAATTTTACATTTGCTTTGCACGCTGCCCGTATCAATGCGTGAGAGGCAGTTGGCGATGTGAAAAGTAAAAAGGCAATTGCCAAAATACATTTAACGCCGGCTGTGCAAAATCCTATAATTAGCAATGTGCCAAGCAGTATGCTGCAGGTTCCAAATGTCACGCATTTTGTTGATGCTTGCAGCCTGTTGTAAACATCAGGAAGCCTGATTAAGCCAAGGCAGCCGACAAAATCAAAAATAAGCCCCGCAATTATTAAAATAGAACCAAGTATATTATTCATCAAAATCTTTACCCCCGAGAAACTTTGTAAATGCCAAAGTTGAAATAAAACTTTGCAGCGCCCATGCAATGGCGATATCCATATACCAGCCCCTGCCTGTGGATATGCTTAAAAGCGCGCATATCCCGATAATTAATATTCCGAGCATATCCATGCCTGCTATTCTGTCGGCTGCTGTCGGGCCGCGAAGCACCCGGAAAAGACAAAAGAATGCGCATAAAAGTATCACGCTGGCCCCTCTTTTAAGCAGCCACAAAAAAGGTAAATGCTGATAAATAAGTATTTTCGGAGGGTGAAAAATTATTATTGTTGCTGCAGCAATAATTGCAATTAAACCTGTTATGTAACGTAATGTCTTCATCTTATTCAAATATTTTTGTTAATAATTTTTCAATTTGCCCTATGCCGTTCTCTATTTTTTTTCTGTCGGTTTGTTTTAAGTCAATCCAATGTATGTAAATCTGGTTGTTTGCTTTGTTTATGTCTACGGTTATGGCTCCTTTTGTAAGTGTTAGCGTATTTGCAAGAAACATTAAAGCCGTATCGGTTTTAAGTGTTGTCTTAAATTTAACTATACCGGGATTAAGCGGTATCTCTTTTCTTACAAGGCGCAGCGCCATATCAATGTTTATCTTAAAACATTCCCACGCAGAGAGTATTATAAAGTATGCAAACCAAAGATAGCGTTTAGGCTGTAAAAATAATTTCGGCCTTGTCGTAAATAAATCGCCGCAGAGAGCGGAAACAATAAAAGCAACCACTAACCCGATTAACAGATGCTGTTTATCGGGCGGATAGCGCAGGAATACCCATATGCAAAATGTAAGAATGAATAAAATTAATTTACTTTTCATTTATTACCCCCGACGCTACTACATTATATTTAATGCCGCTGGATAAACTTTCCTGCGCCGGTTTTATGAACGAATTGGCAATTTTCGGCATTGTCAGGAAAGCGCCGAAGACGCATATTAACGCAAGAATAACCATCGGCGCTCTCATAAGGAAAGGAACTTCTAAAACATTTTTTAAGCTTTCTTTAAGGCGGCCGAAGAAAACATGTTTTTGGAATTTCATAAGATAAGAAATTGTAAGAATAGCTCCTGCGACAGCCAGGGCTGCGTATCCGAATCTGCCGGCCTCAATGCAGGCGGTTATAATTAATAATTTGCTGAAAAATCCGCTAAACGGCGGAATGCCGCAGGTGCTCATCGTGGCAATTAACGACGTTGCCGAGGTTATGGGAAGCCTGGCCCTTAATCCTCCGAGGTGTTCTAAGTTTCTTGTTCCTGCGGCGTATTCAAGCGAGCCCGTATTTAAGAAAAGCAGAGATTTAAACATGGCGTGGTTAAACAAATGGAATAATGCCGCGAAAATAGAAAGAGGCGTTCCTATTCCAAAGCCAAGTATTATATAACCTATCTGGCTTATTGATGAATAAGCCATCATTCGTTTTGAATCTGTTTGCCCAAGCGCAAGCAAGCCTCCTATAACAATTGATGCTGCTCCTAAAAACATAAGAAGGCTTAAAAAAGTTTGATTTACGCCTATAACATTAAAAAAGACACGGCATAATGCGTATAAGCCAAGGGCCTTGCTGAAAATTCCGGAAAACAAGGCTGAAACAGGCGCGGGAGCTGAGCTGTAAGCATCTGCCAGCCATCCGTGGAACGGAATAAAGCCTGACTTTAAGGCAAAGCCTGCTATCAAAAGAACGCTTGCAAAAATAACAGCGTTATTCTTTCCTTTCTCTGCAAGCATCCTTGCCATGTCTGCCATGTTTAATGTGGATGTTGCTGAATAAAGAAAGGCAATTGCAAGAAGCAGAAACAGCGAGCCCACGACGCCCATTATTGCGTATTTAAAAGCTGCCTCAAACTCCTCTGCTTCCGTTTGAAAGGCAACGAGCGCATA
This sequence comes from Candidatus Omnitrophota bacterium, assembly GCA_028710385.1. Taxonomy (GTDB): domain Bacteria; phylum Omnitrophota; class Gorgyraeia; order Duberdicusellales; family 4484-171; genus JAJYOP01. The sequence continues at coordinate 231 of JAQTUC010000023.1, read as the reverse complement.
GCTTGCCAGGGAAGCTACTTCAAATAAAACAAAGAGATTGAAAATATCTCCGCTCATCACAACGCCGTTCATGCCGGCGATCATAATGAGGATAAGCATATAAAACTTTGTTTTGGCTGTGAAATTACGGATGTAGTTTACGGAAAAAATAGTTACTATTAGCCCCAGAAAGTTTATAAGCATAAGCATGAAAGCGGATAAGCCATCCACCACCAGCGTAATGCCTACGGG
>JAQTUC010000137.1 GCA_028710385.1 Candidatus Omnitrophota bacterium | reverse complement strand
AGGAAACTCTATCGCTTCAAGCAATACAGGATTTTCCGGATCGCACAAAGTATCGCCCGTAACAGTATGATCAAGCCCTATTGCGGCGCCGATATCTCCGGCATATATATCTTCCCTGTTTTCTCTTTCGTTTGCGTGCATCTGCAGAATTCTGCTTATTCTTTCTTTTTTATCTTTAGTGGCATTGTAAACATAAGAACCGGCGGCAAGCCTGCCTGAATAAACTCTGAAATACACAAGCTTACCCATATGCTGGTCTGCCTGCACTTTAAAAGCAAGCGCTGCAAAAGGGTCCTCATCCTTAGGCCCTCTCTCAAGAACTTTTTCCGGATCATCCGGTAAAACTCCTTTAACAGGGGGTAAATCCAGGGGCGAAGGAAGATACAAATTAACTGCGTCAAGCAATTTACGCACGCCTTTGTTTTTAAACGCCGAGCCGCACATAACAGGAACCACCTTATTTGCAATCGTCCCCTTTCTTATCGCACGTATCAGGTCCTGTTGCGTAATTTTGTCTTCGGACTCAAGATATTTTTCCATAAGAGTATCGTCAAGCTCAACTGCCTTCTCAACCATTACATGATGGTACTGTTTTGCTTTTTCCATTAAATCAGCCGGGATATCTTCAACTCTGTATTCATGATCTTCTGAATTTTCGTCAAAAATATATGCTTTCATTTCCATGAGATCAACAATACCGCTGAAATTATCCTCTGCGCCTATGGGGATAACCATAGGAATTGCGTTCGCGCCCAAATCTTTTTCAATCGCGGCGAGCACGTCGTAAAAATCAGCGCCGACGCGGTCCATTTTATTTACGAAAGCTATTTTTGGAACATTATATTTTTCCGACTGGCGCCATACTGTTTCTGATTGCGGCTCAACTCCTCCGACTGCGCAAAATACCGCTATGGCTCCGTCTAGGACACGTAAGCTCCTTTCAACCTCAACGGTAAAATCAACGTGGCCCGGGGTATCAATAATATTTATTCTGCACTCTTTCCAGAAACAGGTTGTTGCGGCTGCCATTATAGTGATACCGCGTTCACGCTCCTGCTTCATCCAGTCCATAGTGGCTTCGCCGTCATGGACCTCGCCTACTTTATGGGTCTTACCGGTATAGTAAAGGATGCGTTCGGTAAGCGTGGTCTTACCGGCATCAATATGCGCCATAATACCTATATTTCTCTGATTTTGTAAATTCGCTACTCTTACCATTTTTCTCTCCTTGCAAAAGCTTAAAATCCGGGTTAAAAACACAACATTACCCTGGCTTTTTTAAGCCTTAGCTTATCTTGCCCGTTAGAACTTGTTTTTACTGGATTTAAAGTAAAATCTACCGGGGATTGCTATTAGCAGCCTGAAAATCTAAACTTTTTGAGAAACTTTATTATAATAAAAAAACCAAATAAAGCAACTGTTTTTTTTAATGAGCACATCATTTTTCCCAAGCCGCTGGTGGCGCGGGAAAAATGATAGTGCGAATTAACCCTGTACCGAACGAGCAAAGCGAGTTCTGGTACAGGGTTCAATAATATACTTATTGAATGCTAGCCTATATTTTTTATAACTTTACGAACCGGATTGCTCTTTCCGGCACATATCCGGAGCTTTTATAAACGCCGAGCAAACAGCCTCTTCCACTGCTTTCTTGCCCTTGTAAATCGCTTCGCTTTTTGCACCGTTTATAACAAGCGTGGGGCTTGCAAAAGCATTATACTTTTGAGCATCCGCGCCGTTTTCTTTAAGGAGAGCCACACCTTCCCGGCCATAGGCGAAATTTTCTATTTTCTTTATATCCATATTAAGATTTGCGGCAACTACTTTCCAGTAGTCCTTAAGCTTAATTGCCCCGCAGGACAGGACACAGGATTTCTCATTTATTTTGTCTATATAAGCTGAAAATTTATCCGGATAATATTTTAGTATAGCTGCCTGTCTGGCGTCTTCTTCAACTTCATCAATTCCGTGCAAAGACGAAAAATCTTTAAGGCTTTTCCCCTCGTTACTTACTATGAATTTTATTTTAAAATCCACCTTGTTGCCGAAAGATGTAATCAGCGGAGCGATTTCCTTTTCTGCGCGGCTGCCGTAAGGGCATAAGCTCATTACAAACAGCTCAACCACCGGCTTATCGGATTTGGATATTCCTTCGTTCTTTACCGGCTGTTGCTGTTTTACTGCATTTTTAAGCTTTGCAATATGAACCATACCTTCCGGTAAAATCAAAATTTCTCCGTCTTTGGTAAGATAAAATGCCTGAGTAACGCTATCAAGGGTAAGCTCTACTTTGTAAAGCCCTCTTTCTTCAACCGGCCCTGAGGTAAGTGTTGCGTTTTTACCCGGGACAAAATATGTGTTTACCGTATTTAAAACTTTATACGCCGCCTTAAGCCTGCTTATTTCCCGATGAGTATGGTAGCGCTTGATTATAGTCCCAATGCAAAAACCAAGAATCAACCCGATGCATATTGACAGGATTAGAAACGGAATATTTTTCTTTTTAAACTTAAACATAGCGCTCCTTAATTGTTGCGGCAGGTTTTGAATCTATTTTTTCCCCGTTACTGTAATTTCTTTTTTTAATTTCCCGCTTATACTGCAATAGCCTTCAACAGAAATGCTGTCTCCTTCTTTTACGTCCGGAATAAGATAGCTTACGGCCTGGGTTTCATTGTTATCTTCGCGGCTTATTGTATGCTCAATTATTTCTTTTCCGTTTAATCCTACATCAACTTTTTTTATATAGTGTTTTATGGGGTTACTTGTATCATGGAAAACAATTGCAGAGAGTATTTTCGTATCGGGATTAAAAGTTATTTTTATGTCAGAAGGCGGATGGGCATAAACCGTGCTAATTCCAAGGAAAACAGCAATCAATAACAAAACAGCTATTTTCATAGCCTTTCTCCTTTTTTGCGCGCAATCTCATTTAATGCAGGGACTGCCATATTTAAAACAAGCAGGCTTAAAAGCTCCGCATCAAATTTTACGCCTGCCTCAGTCAAAATAAAAATAAGGGAAGCAACAAACAACCCGAACAAAAATTTGCCAAGAGGCTTTGCGGGCGTTGTTAACGGCTCAATCACCATTACAAATACATAGAAATAGCTTAAATAACCGAAAACATGCCAAATCTGAACCCTATTAAAAATCGCCTGCGCCCCGAATAAAGCAAAAAACGCTATTGCATAACCCAGAACTATTTCAAGTTTTTTGATTCTGTAGGCAAAATAAAAACCAAAAGGAACAACTACATACCAGACATAAGTTCCCTTCCATTGCGTATCTGCGCCGAATAAAATTGCGGCCAAGAATATGCCGATAGCTGCGGGATTAAAAATATGCTTTTTTTTAAAACGTATCAGCGACTTTGAGGCTATGGCAATTACTGACGCTGCCACAAACTTCAACCATCCGCTGTCAGGAGAAAGAACATAGCCCACTATTAAAACTGTGATAACCGAGCTTTCGGTTATTTTAAAGGCTTTGGTTTTCAAATAAAGAATGGCTGTTTCAAGGCAAACAGCTGCCGCAACGTCGATAATTGCAGA
>JAQTUC010000136.1 GCA_028710385.1 Candidatus Omnitrophota bacterium | reverse complement strand
AAATATTTTTAAAAGAGAGGATTTCAGGAAAAAGTCTCTTATCAGCGATGTGGCAATAGGAGTTATAACCGGTTTTGGTTCTTTAAGCTATATTCTTGCCTTGACCGCAGCAGCGCAGTTTTTAAAGCAGGCTGTTGCAACCTTTAAACAGTAATCATGAAGAGCCGCATCAAAAAATGCGTAGCCAATCTTAAAGCGCTTTCCCTTGACGCGCTTGTGCTTTCTAACCGCATAAATATCAGTTATCTGACCGGTTTCCGCGAGGCAGACGGCTATCTTCTTTTAACCTGCGAAGGCGAGCTTATATATTTTACGAATTTCATTTACGAATATGAAGCCAAGGACTTTGGCGCCTGGAAGGTGGTTATGGCTTCAGGAAATATTTTTAAGAAACTGTCAGATACCGCAAGAAGCCTTCATTTTCGCCGCATAGGTTTTGAATCAAAAAATATCCCTTACCTTGAATACTCAAAGATAAAGCAGTATTTTCTGGCAAATCATATTGAGTTATGCGAAACCGTGGATTTTGTTGAAAGAATAAGAGTAATTAAAGAGCCGCAGGAAGTGGCCCTGATAAGAAAGGCAACCAAAATAACCGAAGAAGCCCTGGAATTTTCTCTGGAGATACGGGACAGATTAACAACAGAGAAGCAGCTTAATATTGAAATAGAAAGATTTCTGCGCATTAAAGGCGGCGGCACTGTGGCATTTCCGGCAATAGTTGCCTACGGCGCAAACAGCGCGTTGCCGCATCATGTGCCGAAAGAGGGCCGGAAACTTTATGAAAATTATTACCTAATTGACTTAGGCGCAAAGTATTATGAATATTGCGCTGACTTGACAAGGGTGTTTACCTGGGGTAAAATAACCCCTTTCTTCAGAAGGATTTACGATATTGTCAAAAAGGCTCAGGATTTAAGCATCAAAAAAATAAAAGACGGGGTTAAGGTAAAAGACGTAGATAATGCAGCCCGTTCTTTTATAGAGAAAAAGGGTTACGGCCAGTTTTTCGGCCACGGCTTGGGCCATGGCGTGGGCCTTGAGGTCCATGAGTTGCCGTATGTAAGCTCAAGAAGCGAAGAAGTTCTTAAGGAAGGAATGGTAATCACTGTTGAGCCGGCAATATATTTAAAAGGCAAATTCGGCATACGCATAGAAGATATGGTTTTGGTCGGCAAGAATAAAGGAGAAGTTTTAAGTGGGAATTTCTGTAGGTAGCATACGGCCTTCTATGGTTATCATCTATGATGATAAACCTTACATAGTGCTTGAATGTAACCACGTAAAGATGGCAAGGGGCCCCGCGCATTGCAAGGTTAAACTTGAGAATTTACGCACCTCCCAGGTTATAGAATGCACTTTACGCGATTCTGATAATGTAATGGAAGCGGAAATAGAGGAAAGAGACCTGCAATATCAATATAACGATTCAAATAAGTACCATTTTATGGACCTGGAAACTTACGAGGAGCTTGTCTGCGATAAGTTAGCTATAGAAGAAAAAGCTATGTGGCTTAAAGAGAATATGGAAGTTACCGGTCTTTTTTACAAAAATGAGTTTATGAATTTAAAAATGCCTGTTACGGTTATTTATAAGGTTGTTGAAACAGAACCCGGTTTTAAGGGTGACAGCGTTAAATCCGGCACAAAACCGGCGAAGCTTGAGACCGGAGCAATATTGCAGGTGCCTCTTTTTATAAATGAAGGGGACACGGTTAAGGTAGATATAAGAGACAGGCAGTATTTAAGCAGAGTCTAATGAGGCAGCAAATTTTAAAGTCCAGTGGCGTGGAAAATTTGCGTAGCCGAATTAGACCCAGCACTTATTTTAAAAAACATGTTTAAATCAGATTCAAACGAATATTCTGGGCGTAATTTTTTTATATACAAATACAATATTGTCATGAAAATAAGTGCTGGGTTCAATTCGCGCATACAACTTATGTTCGCCTTCGGCTGCCATAAGTTGCGCGCTCATTGAAGGAGGAATTATGGAATTGGAAAAATTAAAAGATTTTATTAATTTTATGAATGAGAATAGCCTCTGCGAGCTTGAGATAGAGGAAGAAGGAAAGCGCATAAGGCTTAAGAAGTTCTCAGAAAACCAGCCGGTTATTGTTTCTCAGATGCCAAGCCAGGCGCCGGTAAAAGAGGAGAAACCCGGTAAAAAAGAAGGCACTATTGAAATCAAATCTCCGATGGTAGGCACTTTTTACCGCGCACCAAGCCCGGGCGCAAAGCCGTATATTGAAATAGGCGATGTGATTAAGCCGGGAGATGTTGTGTGTATTGTAGAAGCTATGAAGCTGATGAATGAGATAAAGGCGGAAATCGGCGGGAAAATTACAGAAGTATTGGTTGAAAACGGCCAGCCTGTGGAATTTGGCCAAACACTTTTTGTGTTGGAAGCGATATAAATGTTTTCAAAAGTATTAATTGCAAATAGAGGCGAAATCGCAATAAGGGTAATACGTGCCTGCCGCGAGATGGGCATTAAAACTGTTGCGGTTTATTCTGAGGCAGACAAAAATTCCCTGCATCTGGAATTTGCCGATGAGGCAATCTGCATAGGTAAAGGTCCTTCCTCGGAAAGCTATCTTAACATTTCAAGTATAATAAGTGCTGCGGAAATAACAGACAGCGACGCCATACACCCGGGCTATGGCTTCTTGGCTGAGAATCCGTATTTTGCGGAAGTGTGCGAATCCTGCGGAATAAAATTTATTGGACCTACGGCAGAAAACATAAGGCAAATGGGCGATAAAGTAAGGGCAAAGGAAACAATGCATAAGGCAAATCTTCCGCTCATACCCGGGAGCAAAGGCGCTTTAAAAACGAAAGATGAGGCGCTTTTAACTGCAAAGAAAATGGGTTATCCGGTTATCCTTAAGGCAAAAGCAGGCGGCGGAGGAAAAGGCATGCGCGTATGCCACAGCGATGTCCGGCTTGTCGGCGCTTTAATGACTGCTCAGTCAGAAGCAAAAGCGGCATTCGGCGATTCGGAAATATATATGGAAAAATTTATAGAAAATCCGCGCCACATAGAAGTGCAAATTGCCGCGGATAATTTTGGTAACGCCATATACCTTGGAGAAAGAGACTGCAGTATACAGCGCAGGCACCAGAAAATTATAGAAGAAACACCTTCTCCTGTCGTTGACCAGCGCTTAAGAAGGAAACTCGGCGAACTTTGTGTTAAAGGAATTAAACAGATGAATTACAGAAGCGTAGGCACGATAGAGTTTCTGCTTGACGATAAAGGCCATTTTTATTTTATGGAAATGAATACAAGAATACAGGTTGAACACCCTATAACAGAAGAAGTAACCGGAATAGACCTTGTAAAATTGCAAATTGCAATCGCTGCCGGGCAAAAATTAAATATAAAGCAGGATGATATACACGTAAAGGGCGCTTCAATTGAATGCCGCATTAATGCGGAAGACCCGGAAAATAATTTTATGCCCTGCCCCGGAGCTATAAACTTCTGCTATATTCCCGGCGGAAAAGACGTAAGAATAGATACCCATATTTCCAGCGGTTACAAGATACCTTCATA
>JAQTUC010000135.1 GCA_028710385.1 Candidatus Omnitrophota bacterium | reverse complement strand
CGTTCAGAGCGATGAAGGAACAGCAAGAATGTTACGCCCACTTAATCTTTCTATAGCTGGAAAAACCGGAACAGCCCAGACTAACGGCCGGCCTCATGGATGGTTTGTGGGGTTTTTCCCGGAAAATTCACCTAAATACACCATATGCGTGTTTCTTGAGAACGGCGGATCCAGTTATGATGCGCTTAAGGTAACGTATTCTTTTCTTGAAAAACTCAAAGAACAACAATTACTATAAAAATGCTTGTCAAATTTTTACACTTAAAAACAGGTTTCAAACCGGCAAAAGTAATTCTTACCTGCCTGGTATTGCTTACCATTTTAAGCTTAAGCTCAATATACAGCAGCCTGCATCAGGCAGGCTCTTTTACCGATAGAGGAATTTTCTATAAAGAAATCATGTGGGTCGTAATTTCCTGGATAATTCTTTTGCTTTTTTCCCTGCTTAATTACCGCCTGTATTTTGACCTGGCATACATATTGTATGGCATGAATATAGTGCTATTAATCGCTGTTGATTTGTTCGGCAGAAGCGCGTTAGGCGCGCAACGCTGGCTAAACATCGGGGGGTTTAACTTCCAGCCATCGGAGCTTTCTAAAATTATAACTATTTTTTTCCTGGCAAGAGTTTTTTCCGAAGCCTCACCCAAAGGCTTCTTTAAGGGTGTGCTTATGCCGTTTTTCGTTCTAATGCTAAATGTTTTGTTGATAGCCAAACAGCCGGATTTAGGAACCGCGCTGGTTCTTGTTTTCTTGTTCTTCCTGATGGGCTTTGCAAGCAACAATAAAAAAAGGTATTTTGTTGCCTTGATAGTTACGGCACTGGTATTGTCTCCGTTTGCGTGGAACCATCTTAAAGATTATCAGAAAAAAAGGCTGATTGTTTTCCTTAATCCAAATGCAGAGCCTCTTGGGGCAGGGTATACCATAATACAGTCAAAAATTGCGATAGGCTCCGGGCAGTTTTTCGGGAAAGGTTTTCTTTCCGGAACTCAAAACCAGTTTAATTTTCTGCCGGAACGCCATACTGATTTCATATTTACAGTAATTGCGGAAGAATGGGGATTCCTCGGCGCTATAGCGCTTCTTATGATTTATATATTTATAATCAACAACATACTTCTTGTTGCCAGGTACCAAAAAGATAACTTTGCTCAATTGCTGTTAATAGGCACAGCATGCCTGTTTTTTATACATGTTTTTATAAACATTGGTATGACGCTCGGCATACTTCCCGTTGTCGGAATACCTTTGCTTTTCGTAAGCTACGGCGGAACGCATCTTCTTGTAAGTTTTATACTTCTTGGAATACTCCTTAACATCAAAAGACAATGATTGATTTTCGCTTGGTACAAAAACCTCAGCGTTACATAGGTAACGAAATAAACTCAATCAAAAAATCCCACCATGGCAAAATTCCGATTTGCATATCTTATCCCGACCTATACGAAATAGGGATGAGTAACCTCGGGCTGCGCTTGATTTATGGGATGTTTAACGAGTTTGAAGATGTTGCCTGCGAAAGAGTTTTTTTGCCCGGGGAAGATTTAGCAAAAATCTTAGCCGGCAACAACATAAAGTTGTTTTCTCTGGAAACAAAAACAGCCCTGGATAGCTTTGAAGCTGTGGGATTTAACCTGTCCTGCGAATTAAACTCCGTAAATCTTTTAAAAATACTTAAACTTGGAGGAATCCCCTTAAAGGCAAGCGAACGAAAAGAATTAATAGTTTTTGCCGGGGGCATAGCCAATCCTGAACCGCTTGCGGAATTTGTAGACCTTTTTTATCTGGGTGAATTTGAAGAAGGCATAGGAAAATTTGTAGAAACATTTAGAAAGTATAAAGATAAAAACGAAAGGCTTAAAGCGCTTTCTGAAATTGACGGATTTTACGTCCCCCAATTTTACAACGTAAGCATTTCTTCCAATAGGTATAACTTTGACAGGTTGTACAAGCCTGCGCAATTTCCGTTAAAAAGAATTTACGTAGAAAATCTGGATAAAAGTTATTATCCTTTAAACTGGCTTACCCCGCACACTCAAATAATACACGACCGCGTTCCTGTTGAGATTGCAAGAGGCTGCCCAAATAGCTGCACCTTTTGCCAGGCAAGAAGCATATATAAACCATATCGTGAAAAGAAAGTTTCAACTATTTATAATATAGCAAAAACTATCTATAAAAACAGCGGGTACGAAAATATTTCGCTACTTAGCTTAAGCGCTTCAGACTATTCAAAGATAGAGGAGTTGCTGGATGTTTTAATTTCTGAATTCAAGGATAAACGCGTGGGGTTGTCCCTTCCGTCACTGCGTATTGACGATACGCTTTCAAGCTTATACCGTAAACTTCTTTTTCTAAAAAAAACATCTCTTACTGTTGCTCTTGAGGCTGCGAGCGACGGACTTCGGGAAAAACTGGGTAAAAAAATTGACGCAAATAAACTATTTGAAACGGCGAAGATAATTAAATCATTAAACCTAAGGACAATAAAGCTGTATCTTATGATAGGGTTTCCCGAAGAAACAGAAGAAGACCTTTTTGCAATCGCTTCTTTCCTGGAAAAACTGCAAATAAATACCGGGCTTTCAATTAATGTAAGCATTAATATTTTTGTGCCTAAACCTTTTTCATTATGGGAAACTAAGTGGATGTGCCGGGAAGAAATCCTGGAAGAAAAAATAAAATTAGTTTTAGGAAGCCTGAAAAGACGGCGAAACATAAACGTCTCCATATCTCAGACAAAAAGAAGCATTCTTGAAGCAATATTGTCGCGAGCTGACAGGAACTTTTCAAGGGTGATTATGAAAGTGTTTGAAGCTTGCGGCTATGGAACGACTGAAGACTGGCAGTTGTGGCAGACAGCCATTAAAGAGTGCGGCTTAGACTATAAAATTTACCTTGAAAGCAGCTATGAAAATTTCCCCTGGTCTTTCATTGACGGATGTAAGGCATCAGCAAGTCAAAACAATAGAGGCAACTAAAATGCAGACAGAAAAATTCGGCACAAAATTAACCATAGAGAAAAGCGGGGATATGATTTATTTTTCCCAGCTTGATTTAGCATCCATCCTGACGCGCGCCTTAAGAAGAGCGGGCCTTGCGTTATACTACACACAGGGGTTTAATCCGCGCGTTAAAATGAGTTTTGGAAGGGCACTTAAGCTTGGAATAGAAGGAACGGAGGAAGTGACGATTTATTTCACAGAAAAAATTTCACCAGAAGGCTTAAAACAAAAACTCCTACCCCAAATGCCTCAAGGATTAAGAATTATTTGATTGTTTAAGCGAAGAAAGGCCTACCGTACCAGGAAACGCATTTTGGCGTTTTTGCTGCCGAAAAACTTCTTTGTAAACTCCGCTGCAAGGCGATGGTTGTAAGGCTTGCAGGAAAAGATGTTTATGTAAGATTTACGCCAATGCTCAGAAAAATGCCCGGTAATTGAGCTGGTTTCTATGAATTGCAAAAGAGAATAACCTTTTGTCTGGGGTTTCTCAAGCCCGAAATACGGTAACTGAACCTTGGCATATTTTTTCATTTTAATAAGCTTACAGAGCTTATTGACATACTCTGTAAGGCGTTTTTTTGAACTC
>JAQTUC010000022.1 GCA_028710385.1 Candidatus Omnitrophota bacterium | reverse complement strand
GCGGCATAAATTTACCGCCCAAGAGAGCTTCAACCTGCTTTTGGAAAAGAAACCTTGATATAAAAAAAGTACAGCTTGTGCCTATTGAACTGGCAATTGTCAACAGGACTATTCCCCAAAGTTTTCCAAATATAAGGCCGGCGGAAAGCGAAAGTATGCCTATGGGAGGAAATACAATTATTGTATTTAAGATATAAAGCAAAACGTAAATTACAGCGGAAATTTTTCCGAAACCAAGGACATACTCCCTTACGCGCCAGGGAGTGAATTTATTCAGCAGCATACTCCGCTCTAAAATAAGCAGGCAGGCGGCAAGAACTAAACCAGCCAAAAAGAATTTGAACAGTACCTTAATGTTTTTTTTGTCCATCTGGCGACCCTGATATTCTTGTCATGCTTTAAAACATCGGAAAGATAAAGAAGCGAATCTTTATCGTCAACATCGTACCATTCATCCAGTTTAGCTACTTTTTTTCCTAAAAATTCGCTGTTTTTAAGTATACCCGCCAATACGTAATTTGTGCTCCATTGTATATTTTTAAATAGGCCGGGTACTGAATTTTTAAGGCCGATAAGATAAAATCCCCTGTCTCTGGTGGGGCCAAGAATAATATCATTGTCGTCAAGCAGGTTAAATCCCCGCTCTATAAATTCAGATAAAATCGTAGGAGAATCAGCTCCGATAACAACAATTTTTTGGCTGCCTTCTTTTCTTGCGGCCTTAAAGGCGTTGATTAATCTTTCTCCGAAATTTTCCCCTTCCTGCTTATAAAAAGAGAAATCTTTGCCTATTCGTTTGATATAGCGCGGTTCGCAGGTTGCTTCATAGGCTATAATTTTCTTTTCGCAATTTACTGCGCGCGCCACGTCAAGAGTATCCCTCAGGAAAGCCTTATACAGCTTTAGGCAGTCGTTCCTGGAAAGACAATCCAGGAGGCGGGTTTTTACTTTACCTTTCTGCGGTTCTTTTGCAAAAACTATAAGGCTTCTCATCGCAAATCACCATAAATCCTGCTTAGCGGGTTAAGCGGGAATTTAAGCATAAAAAGAATATTAATAAATGATTGGATAAAAATCGTTTTTAAAATTCCTTTTTTCTCCCATCTTCTTGTTGAAACAAAGATTTTTTGCCGCAAAACAGCGGTATTGCCGGCCTTCTTAAGCTTTGCGCTGAATATTGCGTCTTCCATAAGGGGAACTTCTGCAAATCCGCCCATTTTATAGAAAATATCCCGCTTTACAAAAATACCCTGGTCCGTGTAGAAAATTTTTGTGAAACTGGCGCGTAAATTTCCGATTAGTTCTACCAGCCTGAAAATGGAATTTGCGCCTGAAAGCCGCTGGCTAAGGCAGCCGGCAATAATATTCCGGCGCGCTATTTCTTCTTCAATAAACTTTAACGTTTCAGGGGAAATTAAGGCATCTGCGGGGAGGAAAAGCAATATACCGCAACTGGCGCTTTCTGCGCCTTTGTTCATCTGGACGCCTCTGCCCTTACCACTTCTTACAAGGCGGCCAAGGCCCGCAGCAATAACCGCACTGCCATCGCGGCTTCCTCCGTCTGCAAAAATTAATTCGCAAAAAAGCGAAAGCCTTCTAAACCATTCTTTTTTCTGCGATAAAATCTTTTCTTCGTTATATACCGGAACTATCACGCTTACCATATACAGTTAAGGCCGCCTTTTCAGGGATATAAAAAATTATTTTGATACGCTGCGCTTAAAACTTTTCAGGTTTTCCTTTGTTTCTTCAAAAATCGCAAGCTTCGCCCCTTTTGACATTACAGACTTCACTGCCATTTCAGAATCAAAAGGATTAATACCTCTTATAGCATCTATAAGCAAATACACTTTAAAATTGTTATTTATAGCGTCAATTGCGGTTTGTTTGATGCAATAGTCTGTGGCAAGACCTCCCAGATAAAGCTCTTTTACTCTCAATTTATTCAAAATTTTAAGAAAGCTTCTGCCATTTGCATCAAATGCGTCAAAAGCGGAGTAGCTGTCTTTTCCCGGGTCCATACCTTTGGATAATAAAAAAACATTCTTGCCCAACTTAAGCCCGGGGTAAAATTTTGCTCCTTTGGTCTGCTGCACGCAATGCGCCGGCCATTTTCCGCCGAAAGCTTTAAAATGTTTTGTCTTTTTCGGATGCCAGTCGCGCGAGACAAAAACAACAAACCCGTTTGATGAAAACAATTTTATATACCTGTTAAGCGGAGCGATTATTTCGGTACAAGCCGAAACAGCAAGGCTTCCTCCGGGGCAAAAATCATTCTGCACATCATTTACCAACAGCGCTTTAGGCGAAATTATTTCTTTATAAGGTTTCATCCTCACAAAATTACAGATGCCTTCTGAACCAACCCGCAGCAAGCTTTGCAACTTCCTCAAGCGCGCCCTGCTCCTCAAAAAGATGCCCTGCGCCTTTTACTATAGCCAGCTCTTTTTCGGCATTAATTTGCCCCAATGCTTCATTGTTTATTTTTATCACCAAAGTATCGTTCCCTCCTACAATTAAAAGCGTAGGAGACTTCACTTTCGCTAAATATTTTTCCGCAAGGTCAGGCCTGCCTCCTCTTGAGACAAGAGCGCCTATGGCTGCGCCTTTTTTTGCCGCGCAAACCAAAGCAGCGGCAGCTCCCGTGCTCGCTCCGAAATAAGCCGGTTTTAAAAACTTTGTCTTGTTTTCATTTAAGGCCCAATCTGTCGCAGCCATAAGCCTTTGCGACAATAAATCTATGTTGAAACGTAATTCTCCGGTTATGGCATCTTCCTTTTCCTCTTTTTCGCTTAAAAGGTCAAAGAGTAAAGTCGCAAAATTATATTTATTAAGTATTGAAGAAACCAGCCGGTTGCGCGGGCTTAGCCTGCTTGAACCGCTGCCATGCGCGAAGATGATAATTGATTTTGCCTTAAGCGGCACGCACAGGTCTCCGGACAAACCAAGCCCCCCTTGCGAAATCAAAACCTGTTCATTATGTATGGCTCCTGCGGATGAATCTGAATCTATCTTTTCCATAGGCTCAAAAAGAATTAAAAACGCATTCTATGCATCTCTATGAATGCCTTTTCTAAAGGAAAATATTGCTTTTATATCTATAAACAATTCACGCTCAACCTGCGTAACCGGCTCCTCTTTGCCGGGAATATAGCCATCCAGTATATTTTCTTCTTCCATGCGCTCCACTTCTCCCGCAATCTGGAAGCCCGCATTTTTTTGCTTATCCCATACAACTATGGAAATACGCTTATTGAACGCCAGGTTCTCCAGAGTTTTCGGACAAAACCACTGGCTGATTGCTATTTTTTCATCTTCGGTAAAATTAAATTTTCCGGCAACTGCAATATGAGAAAGGCCATCCTTGTCAGCGGTGGAAATAAAAATTAAACCTGAAGCTTTTGCGGTATCGGCTAATTCTTTTTTTATTTTTTTATCTATCATTCCTCACTTTCCGTATCTCTTTAAAATTTCAATGACCTCGGAATCTTCAATTTGCGGAAAATCCAGGTAGAATTGCCCGACTGCGGCGAAAAATTCCGGAACGCGCAGGACTATTGTTTCATCAGCCTCTTTAGACAGCCTGATTATGGTTTCATAAGGGGCAACCGGCAATGCCAGGATAATTTTTCCACAGCTTTCCTGCCGCAATGCCCATATTGCAGCCTGCATAGTAGTTCCCGTAGCGACTCCGTCATCACAGATGATTACCGTTCTATCCTTAATAATTACCTTTGGCTTTATTCTCCTATAAAGCTCTGAACGCCTTTTAATTTCAGTTGTTTGCAATTCTTTTTCTTTTTTTACATATTCGTCTTCAGAATTAACTTCGCGCAAAGCTTCGGGATTAATAAACGCTTTGCCGTCTTCACTTACCGCTCCTATGGCATACTCAGGGTTAAACGGCGCCCCTATTTTTCTGGAAAGCACAATATCCATTTCCAGCGAAAGAATACCTGCTATCTCTCCAGCCACCACAACTCCTCCTCTTGGCACGCCAAGAACAACAGTGCCGCTGTTTGCTTTCTGTCTTAACTCCTTTGCCAGCAGTTTTCCGGCCTCAACCCTGTTTTTGAATGGCTCGCTGCTACGGGAGATTATACGTAAATTCTTAGTCATTTTGTTCTCAGCCTATTTTGAATTTAAGAATTTTACGATTTCTTTGCAAAAATAAGGCAAATCAAAAGGATTACGCGAAGTTATGAGATTACCGTCAACTACCACTTCTTCATCTATATATTTCGCTCCCGCGTTGATAACATCATCTTTTATCGCCGAAAAGCACGTAGCGGTTTTCCCTTTTAATATATCTGCAGAAACGCAAACCCAGCCTGCGTGGCAGATTGCAGCAACAAGCTTTTGCTCCTCATACATTTCTCTCACAAAAGAAAGTATTTTTATATCTCTGCGAAGAATATCCGGAGCGTATCCACCCGGTATGACCACAGCGTCAAACTCTGAAATATCCGCTTTCGCTATCGCCAATTCTTCTAAAGCCGGGTATCCTTCCTTGCTTTTGTATTCTTTTTTTCTTCCTGTTCCGACAAGCACCGTGTCAAAACCTTCTTCGCGAAGCCGCAGATAAGGGTACCAGACCTCAAGAACCTGATAATTGTCTTCAACCAACACAGCGATTTTTTTCATATTACTCCTTTTCCCTAGCGTATAGCGGATAGCGTTTAGAGTAAATAGGCTACTATACGCTAAACCCTATTTTTCTATCATTATTGCATTTACCGGGCACTGGTTTGCCGCGCTCATAGCAGTAGCCTCAAGCGCTTCGGGAACAGGATTGGTGTAAGCTTTTGCCTTGTCGCCTTCCATCATAAAAACTTCCGGACAAACCTGAGTGCATATAGTGCAACCTATGCAGATATCCTGGTCTACTATTGCTTTCATGGTTACTCCTTTTTTATAGCCGGTAGCTGATAGCGTTTAAGGTAAATAGGCTGCTATACGCTAATTATTATTTTTTCCTGTTTTCCCAGCTTTCAACTATGCCTTTATATTTTTCATGAATAAGCGCCTGGTCAAATTTAAAAAATTCATCTATCATTTTGTTTTTTTCTTCTTTGGTAAAATATTCCATAATCGGTATAAAAAAATGCCTGTCTTCTTTCTCTATGTGCTTCGGATAAAAATTAATCATTTCTTCGGCAAACTTTATAATACCCATAAGGCCGGAATTTTCTCCGTCCAAATATCTCTCTTTTGCTTCAACAAGACTGTTTAATATTTTTCTTCCATAGATATGCTCAGTTACAAGGCTCTGCATAATTTCCCTGTGACTGCCTGATATTTCTTTTTTGTCCAAATCCCTGAAAAGCACATCTTCCTCTTTACCATGATGGCACCTGTCGGCGTAAGAAGACAGGAAATCTATCGCTGCCTCAAAAAAAATCATATCTATAGCTTTTCCGGACCTTGAATCAGAAATTTCCACCTCAAGGAGCTTGAGCATTCTTTCAATAAGCCTGTGCTCAATCATCAGAAGACCAATCGGCAGCATAGACCTCTCTTCCTCCAAGCTTATTGATAAAACAATTTCCAGGCCGATATTGCAGTTCTCATATTTATTGTAAATTTAATGAAAAGAAATTGAAAAGTAGCGCGCCGGAGGATATTTTTTTATATACCAATTTCTGAAACAGCCGCGCAAGGCATATCGGTATTTCATCCTGATAGCAGCTAATCATTATCTTTAGATATCAATTTTCTGCAAAATTAATGCCTTGCGCGGATTTTTTCAAAAACTTTCTTAAACGACGCAATAGAATCTACCTGTTAATAACCTGCGCCTGATGTCGGCATTTCCATATCTTTACCTTTTGCTGGAGCCTTCATTTCCTTTATCTCTTTGATATCTATTACGTTTAACCCGCCGCGCTCACTGACGTTTCCCTTAACTTCAACAGTCTGCGCAACATAAGGAAGAATTTTATCCTGCGGCCTGGTTTTGTGATCTTCGGTAATTACTATGTAAACCTTACCTGTTGATTCTTCAAGTATACCTGCTGGCTCTCCTGTCTTAATACACGCTAAAGCGCATTCTTTATGGTCCATACCCTTAGCGCCTGCAGTTACGTAACAGGAAAGGTCAACAACTTCTCCGGTTATGGTCTTTTCTTCAGAAAAAGCTAAAAACGGAACCATTAAAACCGCCAGAATAACAAGAATTAAACATCTTCTCATTTTTTTCTCCTTTAATAGGCCCTGTTAGAAATTATATTTCTAACAGGGTGAGCACGTGATTTTTCCAAGCGTAAATGCGTAAAAAATCACAGTGCGAATTTCCGCCTTTGCTCGTAAGCTTCCTCCTTCGCCCCTTTGGCTTCGGAGGACAAGTCGGCGGACAAGGATACCGAGGACATGATAAAAGAATGTCCGAAGTATCTTAAAATTATTCCTCAGCTCTTTTTGCGCGATAAATCCGATTGCAATTCTGATTTAACCTGTTTCTCCGCTTCAAACCAGTCTGCCCATTCATTCCCGGACTGAGAGCCTCTCCTTTGACAGATATCATAAGCCCTTTTCGCAATCAACTCATGTATTTTTTCTTTGGGCCTGCCTAAGGATACCGAACTCCTGGATACACTTTTCGTCGCCATTTTAAAACCTCCTTTTTTGGCACTGGCTGCGTTGATTAAAAAATCAATACGAGCAGTGTTAAACTATTATAAAATCGCAGTTGTAATAATAACTCTAACTTGGCCAGAGTAAATTGTGGCTTTCTGCTTTCTTCTGACTTTTATCCATAACTATCCAATCAATGAAACCTGCCCTGAAGTAAAATAGCGGTTTAACTAAAAAGGCTGCGGCACTTTTCCCACATAATGCCTAAATGCCCGGCAATGTCCCCCTAAGCCTGACATAGCCGGATCCCCCTGTGCCGCAGCTATAATTGCCGTTAAGCAGGATAACTCAAATTAAAACCTCTTACTTTAGCGAAAGGCGTTAAAGTGTGGAGTTTACATTGATTTAAACCCATTATATGCGCAACACAAATACCCCTTATGGATAAAGCATCCGCTATCAATGAACGATGACAGCGCCAGGGAAGGCTTTCTGCGCACATTAAAGCAATGTTTTTTTCTTTAAGCATAATAATAAGCCCGGTAAGCGCCTCTTTAAAAGCAGCGGTTTGCATATAATCAGCAAAACCCCTGAATGATAAATTGCGCCAACCTGAATTTATTGAATCTTTGGTTACGCGCCGAAAACCGCCGAGCTGCGGTAAATGGATATAAGAGATTTTATTTTTTTTTAAAACAACGGGCAGTGTTTTTATGTCAAACTGCTTGTTCTTACGCGAATGAGGTATTGTGCGGACATCTACAAGTTCTTCAATGCAAAAATTTTTAAGCATTCTTACAAACTCGTTGATATTATGCGTGCTGTGGCCTATTGTAAATATTATGCCTGCCTGCGCCAATCTGCTTCCCATTAGTTTTGGCATTAAAAATTAAACCAAAAGAAACCTGCTTTTACTTTGGCCTGTATGGCTATATTAAGATGGGTTTAGAGCGAGGTAAATTGGCTGGTTCTACTTTTTGTTGACCTTTTTCTCCTTAAAAAGCGGGGACAAAAAAGCGTAATTCCATGAAGGATTAATTTAAATGAAATTTTGAAGCAGAGATTTTATGTCTATACTCTCAATTTTTTCCTCAACAAGCACAGGCCTGCTGTTTAAGCCTGTTTTCTCTTCATATGAAGATTTTTCTTCTTTGTAAATTATTCCTATTGGTATTTTATCGCCCCACTCTGCTGCTTTTTGGTATGCTGAAAGCTTGTCGCCAGGATTATAACTTTTGTCTTCGCTCAATTTGTATACCCTTTGCGAATACCATTCATATGTATTTTTCTTGTTAAAGGTGACGCAGGGCTGCAGCACATCTACAAGAGAAAAACCTTTATGCTTAATGCCCTCAACTATCAAACCGGAAAGATGCTCTATGTCAGAGCAATATCCTCTTGCGACAAATCCGCAGCCAAGAGAAATTGCAAGCTCAAGCGGATGTAAAGCAGGCACTACCACGCCTGCCTCCTGGACCTTAGTCACAAAACCTTCGTCAGTTGTAGGCGAAGCCTGGCCTTTTGTAAGGCCGTAAACCTGATTATTGTGCACAACTACCGTGATATCAACATTTCGCCTTATGTTATGCATAAAATGGTTGCCGCCTTCCCCGTAACAATCGCCATCGCCCGTTGTAACCACCACAGTGAGATTGCGGTTTGCAATTTTAGCTCCAACTGCGGCGGGCAAAGCTCTTCCGTGCAGGCCGTTAAAACAATTGCATTTTATATAATGCGGAAGCTTGGCTGCCTGTCCTATGCCGGAGACAAGAAGTATATCTTTGGGCTCTCTGCCGGATGCGACAAAAGCTTTTTTAACCGCGCTTAGAATGCCGAAATCTCCGCAGCCCGGGCACCATGCTATCGGGTCATTACTTTTAAAATCGTTTATGTTCATTTTTTATGCTAATTTGTTAAGCGCTTCAAAAAGGTAATCAAAATCAAACGGACGGCCGTCAAACTTAAGTATTGAACTGCTTATATTTATGCCTGTCTGTAACCTTATAAGTTTAGCAAGCTGCGCGGTTGAATTATTTTCAACTGCAACAATTTTATTTTTTCCTTCCAGAAGTTTGACCGTGCTTTCGGATGGAAACGGCCAGACCTGGGGAAAATGCACAAACCCGAACTTATCAGGATACGCCTCGCAAATTTCACGCATAACCCCGTAGGTTGAACCGAATCCGACAAGAACGACTCCGGCTTTTTCTATGTTAAAAGCATTCGGCTTTATTATCTCCCTTAAAAGGCCTGCCATTTTTTTATGCAGCCTTTTTTCAACCATTTGCGTGCGCACTAAAGCATCCTCTGTGATATGCCCCTCTTCGCTATGCTCATCGCTGTCAGCGTACATTACATCATTTATCCATGAAGGCAGGGCGCGCGCCGATATGCCGCTGTCGTTAAGTTCGTATCTTTTATAACCGTTTATTTCTTTTGATAATTCCTTGGAAATAATAAAACGCTCAACCTTAACGGCATCCTGGTTTAAAATATCAACATTACGGTATGAATCAGCCAGATGCTGGTCTGTCATTATAAAAACAGGTATCTGGTATTTCTCCGCAAGATTAAAAGCATGTATCGTAAGATAAAATGCTTCCTCTATTGTTCCCGGAGAAAAACATGCCTTGGCAAATTCTCCGTGGCCTGCGTGAAGCAAAAAAAGAAGGTCAGCCTGCTCCGTTCGCGTGGGAAAACCAGTCGCAGGGCCGGGGCGCTGCGCATCAACGATTACAAGCGGCGTTTCTGTCATTGCCGAAAGGGACACGCCTTCAACCATAAGGCAAAAACCGCCTCCGGAAGTCGCAACCATAGAGCGGCTGCCGGCAAAAGAAGCGCCTATCGCCATATTTATGGCGGCAATCTCATCTTCAGCCTGTTCAACCGTTATATTAAACTGCTTTGAACAAGAGGATATTTCATCCATTATGCTTGTTGAAGGAGTCATTGGATAAGCTGAATAGAATTTACATCCGGCCCTTACCGCAGCCAGCGCTATTGCCTGGTTGCCGTTTGTAAGCATTGTTTCTTTTTCTTTTTTTGCGTGGATATTAAAATTCTCTTTGTTTATTTCTTTTTTTATAAACTCATAGCCTGCCTTTGCGGCAGCGCCGTTGCTCTCTATAATGTCTTCGCTTTTTCCGGAAAAAACTTCTTTTACCGTCTCAATAACCATATTCATCTCTATGCCCGCCATTGCGGCTATAGCGCCGTAAGCCACAGAATTGACAAATAATTCATTGCCTATTTTTTTAGCTATATCATGCATCGGCACATCAAGGAAAGAATTTTCTTCAATTATATTAAACTTTTTCTTATCTATAAGCATCTGCCCCTCGGCGCTAAGAGTTTCCCTGTGTGTGCTTATGCTTGCTTTATCCAAAGCAACTATAATATCGCTGTGTTTTCTTAAGGTATAAACGGAATTTTCTGATATACGCAGCTGAAAAAAATTATTCCCGCCGCGCACGCGCGACATATAATCCTGGTTTGCAAAAATATAAAAACCGCATTTCTTAAAAAGCCTGCACAGGGTAAATCCTACCGTCTGCATACCCTGGCCTGCTTCGCCTGCAATTTTTATGGTGAGTTCTTTACGCATTATATTTTAGTCAATTTCCTCCTGGATTTGCCTCTTATCCAAATCTTTCAATTTGCAAATAACATATTAGCACATGTCCCAGTTAGCTTCAATGTTTTAAAGGCCGGGGTAGAAAATGCAAACTTCTACTCTTTATGTATCTATTGTAACAGTATTTTTCCCGGCAAGTTTGCTTTTATACATAAGGGTATCTGCGCGGCGTATCAATTCCTCCTTGGCATCGCCTATTTTAGCAAGGCTTGCGCCTATTGAGGCTGTTATGTTTACTTCTTTTTCTCCGATTTTTAAACGCAGCCTTTCTATGAGAATCCTGAATCTTGCGGCAATAAGTTTAAGCTTTATGCTGTCTACATTAACTATAACAGCTATAAATTCGTCCCCTCCCCAGCGCCCTACAAAATCAGACAACCGGCAGTTGGAAAGCATTATTTTCGTAACCATCTGAAGCATTCTATCTCCAACATCGTGGTTATATGTATCGTTTATTTTTTTGAAATCATCCAAATCAATAAAAAGAATTCCAAACGGCCACTTATAGCGCTCCAGCTCATTTAACCTTGTGCGTATTATATTTTCTGTATACTTCCTGTTTCCTACGCGCGTAAGAGGGTCTATAAGGGTAAGCGCCTCTAATTCCGCTATTTTAAAAAGAGCGCTCATCTGAACAGACTTGTCTATAAAAACTTCCATGGCTCCGGTTACTTCTCCGCTTCTGCCTGTTATAGGTACGGCGCGACTGTAAACTGGGATACGGCGTCCGTCTTTATGATTAAGGTAAAGCTCTTCTTCGTGGACCTTGCCGTCTGAAAGAGCGCGAATGACGGGGAAAAGCCCGAAACATGCCTGGCTGGAAGTTGCTGTAATATTTGAAAAAATACTTTGGGAACAAAAAGCCCCTAAAACTTCTTCTTCGGAGTAACCGGTAATTTTTTCTGCGGCTTTATTCCAGAATACTATTTTCTTATCTTTATCAAGCACATAAACGCCGTCGTGCAGGTTATCCAGCACCATTTTATATAATTTAGCATCTAATTTCATTAAATTTTTTTCATCCGTCTGCCGCAGCAGCAAATATTTTCGCTTAAAACTGCGCCGCAGCAACCGCATTTATATTTCATCTTGATTTTCTTTTTTTTCTTCTTCATTGTTTTTCCCTTAACGCTTAAATTTTTCGGCTACGCCTTATCTCTGCCATCAGATAAAACACTTTCTATGCGCGCAATTAAATCCAAAGGGTTAAAAGGTTTTTTAAGGCAGGTTTTCATTCCGCATTCCTTTATAATTTCATTGTGCTCCTCCGAAGTAAAATACCCGGTCATTGCTATAAGAGGAATACTATTGGTTTCGGGTGAACGCTTAAGCGTTTGAGCCACCTCAAAACCATCCATTCCTTCCATTTTAAGATCAAGAAGTATGATGTCTGGTTTTGAGATAGCGGCTGCGTTTCCGGCATTTTTACTATTTTGCACCGCTACTATTTCATAACCGCTTAAAGCAAGCGTTTCCTCCAATTCCTTAAGGAAATCAACATCATCATCTACTACCATTACTTTTTTGGGTGTCATAGCCAACCTCCTTTGATAGTTAACCTTATGCTGGTGTTTTTGATTTTCAAAACAAAGAAATAGCTGTAAGCGGTGATAATTTAGCAGTAATTTAACAGCAAGTAAATTGGCTGACTCTACTTTTTGTTGACTTGTTTCAATGAGGCAGCGATTTTTCAAGCTGAAAGCGTAGAAAAATCGCGCAGCCGAATTGATACTGAGGACGCGATAGTTAAGAGCGTCCGAAGTATCTTATCCTACCCGCTGGCACAGGTCTCAACCACTTTTAAGAGGTATTCCCGCGCAAAAAACGGTGGGCTTGAGAGGTAAAGATTGTTTTACAGGAAGGAAATTTTTACCAAAAGTGCTGGGTCAAATTAGATTACGTAGCTTTTCTGCGCGCTTCGCGTTTGAAAAGTTACTATCTCATTTGATTTTTTTTATTTGTTCTATGAAACCGTCCACATCAAAGGGTTTATTTAGGAACCCGTCTACCAGATGCAATGCATTTTCCGCTTCAAGCATTTCTTTTATATTATGCTTTCCGCTTATTATAAAAACCTTAGCCTCGGGATCTTTAGCTTTAATGATTCTGGATATTTCAATTCCGTTTAATCCGGGCATTTTGTAATCAAGTATAAAAATGTCATAACTGTTTTTCCTTACAGCCCTCTCGCAGGACAATCCGTCAGATTCATTGTCTACGGTGTATCCATTAGCTTTAAACACTTCTCTCATCTCTTCGCAGAATTCAACATCGTCATCACTTATCAATATTCTTTTCTTCATATTGTTTCCTTCTTTATAATAAAATTATTCACGGATGCTTTCCGGCTCATGGTTGCTGTAACCGTTTGCCCTGTTTATAGGCAGGGTAACAACCAGAGTCGTGCCCTCATACTGCCTGCTTAAAACATCAATATTTCCGTGATGTAAATGAGCTATGTGCAGGCTTACCGCAAGCCCAAGGCCTGTCCCTCTTGCCTTGGTTGTAAAAAAAGGCTCAAATATCTTTGCTAAATGGGCTTCATCAATCCCCATACCTGTATCCTTAAAGTATATTTTGATGTAATCACCGTTTATATATTCCGCGCTCACTTCAACTGTCCCGTTCTTTTCGCTTATTGCGTCGCATGCGTTATTGAGGATATTGCTACACATTTCTTTTATCTGTGTGGGGTCAGCATCTATTGTAATATTTTCCAGGCATTGAAATTTTCTATGGATTTCCGGTTTAAATTTCTCAAACTGTTCTCTTGCCTGATCTATACATTCGTTAAGTATTTCATTGATATTTATCTTCTGGTAATGCGGAGACTTTATGCGGGAATAAAACAAAAGGTTATTTATTATCTGCTCGCTTTCATCTATTTTTTTGTTTATATTGGCAATATGCTTGTCTATACCAAGATTAAGCTTGCTGTGTTTCATATTGTAAGTTGCCAGTTTTATGGCAGCCAGGGGGTTACGCAGCTCGTGCGCGATAGTTGCCGCCAGCGTTCCTATGTCAGAAAGATGTTTGGCATTGAAAAGATCCTTCTGGGCCTTCAGCAATGCTAACGCACTCTCGTCAGCTATCTTCTTAAAGGAATTCCTGTCTTCCTCCAATACCGCCTCTGCTTTTTTATGTTCGGTAATGTCTACAAACATACCTGAAATTTCTTCTCCGTCAAAAATAATATTTCCAAGCATATGTTTAGCTTTTCCTGTCCTGGTAACCATGTTAAATTCATAATTGCTGACCTTACCCTGGGACTTAATCTCATTAAGAAAAACCAACCTGTCCTGGGGGTTATTGTATCTTTTTATAATGTTTTCCCGCATTAAATCACCGGTTGAAGAAAACTCAAACATTGCCGCAACAGCGGTATTTGCATAAACAAACTCTCCAGAAATTTTTGTTTTGAATATTCCGACTGGAATTTTGTCTGCTAAGTATTTGAATTTTTCTTCTGCTTCTTTAAGCTTGATAAGCGCGGTTTTAAGCTCAGTTAAATCTATATTGCAGCCAAGAATGCCGCATACCCTGCCCTCATTCACTACCGGAGATATTATATTAAGCATTCTTTTCTTTATGCCTTTAACTTCATATTCCACTTCTTCTTTGATTGTTTCACCGCAAAAAGCGCGCCGGTTATTATTGAACCAGATTGATAAAACTTTATCCGACACCCCGCTCACATCTTTTAGTTTCTTTCCTGTAAAATCTCCCCAATTATTCTTGGAAGTATCATTTTGCAATGTACACGTTCCGTCGCTATCAAGCATAAAGAAATCAAAGGGAATATTTTGTATAAGCGCAGCTATTTGTGAATTCTTAAGGCTGAAGCGCCGTTGCGCCTCTTTCTCTAACCCGGTAAACTTTGATTTGGCCATCAAAATGAGTATTATAAACGGGCCCTCTTTGCCGTTAGCAAGAAGATCCATATTGGCACTGACAGGGAATAAACTGTTGTCTCTTTTCTTAAGATGCAGCCCAAACTGCAATTTAATGGACGCGGGTTTTATATTTGATTCAAACAGCTGGCTATCCGGATCAGATATATACGTAGAAAATTTTTTGTTGATAATATCTTTTACGGAAATACCAAGCCAATTGCAAAAAGTGGGATTTGCTTCGCAGATTACGCCTTCATTAGTTAATTTAACAAACCCAAGAAAATCAAGATTGTATAATTTATGGTATTTCTCGCAGAATTCTTTTGTCCTGCGCTCCAATTCCAGAAATTCCCTGCTTTCAGTAGATTTAAGCACGCCGATTAATGTATTGATTTCCTCAACCGGCATGCTTGCAAGCTTATCTGCTTTTTCAAGAAGTATATTTTTCGCAAATTCAATAACATCCCCTTCTTTTTGTGGCTGAAAATTACTGTTATCCATTTATGTATTATGGCTGTGGACACAAATAAAAACGGCGGTAGTGAATTACTTTCTGGAAGGCTTGCCATTCCGGGTCACTTTAACCCGGTATTGAGTTGGAGTAAGACCTGTGAGTTTTTTGAATTGTCTGATAAATGATTCTGTGTTTTGATAGTCAAGCTTATCCGAAATCTGATCCACTTTATATCCGGTTTTTTCCAGTAATTCTTTAGCTCTGTCTATCTTGATATGCAGCCTGAAATCGCTAAAGCCCATACCTGTGGATTGTTTGAATATCCTGCTTAAATATTTTGGGCTTAAGAATACCGTTGAGGCTGCGTCGTCTAAGGAAATCTTTTTAAAACAATTGCGCTCTATAAACCTTTTAACCTTGTCCATTTTATCGTTAATTGTGCACGCGGAAATATCG
>JAQTUC010000134.1 GCA_028710385.1 Candidatus Omnitrophota bacterium | reverse complement strand
ACCACGAAGCAGGATTCGCAGTATCTAAAAAACGATATTTCCGGAAATTACTCATCAGACAGCCGGCGGGCCGTTACGGGCATTGGCGTCGGGCTGATTGTTATTCTCCTTGGGATTTTTTTATCATACCAGCTTATGATTGACCCGTGTCAAGAAGACACTAAACCGGAATCAGGCGCGGATGGCGGTGTCAGTATTTACTAAAGATGTTATCGCAAGCAGTTACTGCTTGCTCAAAGAAAATTAACGTTGTAAAATTGTATTTATTGGTTAAGGGGCGCAGGGAGCATATTTATCCTATAAATAACTTGTGAGGAAAAGAAATTATGCAGAATAAATTAATAGTGCAGAAATACGGCGGCTCCTCCGTGGGGGATGTGAGCAGGATTGAAAGGGTTTGTGAGAAGATAATTTCTTACGCAAAAAAAGGGAACAAACTTGCGGTTGTAGTGTCTGCCATGGGGGATACAACCGATGAGCTTATTGATCTGGCGAAAAAAATAAACCCTGACCCTGAAGAGCGCGAAATGGATATGCTTATATCAACAGGAGAGCAGATATCGTCGGCGCTCCTGGCTATGGCAATACATAAAAGAGGATATGAGGCAATTTCTTTTACCGGTTCGCAGGTAGGCATAATTACCGATAAATACCATACAAAAGCAAAAATTTTAAAGATTGAAACAGACAGGATAAAAAAAGAACTGGCCGCAGGAAAAATCGTAATAGTTGCGGGGTTCCAGGGCAAGAGCACAAAATCAGAAATTACAACACTGGGGCGCGGAGGAAGTGATTTAAGCGCTGTTGCGCTTGCGGTTGCGCTTTCCGCGGATATGTGCGAAATTTATACCGATGTAGATGGAATTTATACCGCTGACCCGCGTATTATCAGGAATGCAAGAAAGTTAAGTTATATAACCTTTGATGAAATGCTTGAGCTTGCGGCAAGGGGAGCGCAGGTTATGCAGACGAGGGCAATTGAAGTGGGTAAAAAATTTAATATGCCGATATACGTAAAATCAAGTTTTTCCCAAAAGGAGGGGACTATTATCATGGACAAGCGCCCGCACATTGAGGAATCTGTTGTAAGGGGAGTGGCTTTAACGGAAAACGAAGCGAAAATTACTATGTGTGATGTTCCGGATAAACCAGGCATTGCCGCAAGGATATTTAATGACCTCGCTAAACAGAACGTCAATATAGACATGATAGTTCAAAACGTAAGCCATAAAAAAATGACGGACATTTCTTTTACTGTTCCAAAAGATAACGTGGCAAAGACGCTTAGAATATCCAAAAAGATAGCTGATACAATCGGCGCCGGCGGAATTATTTCTGATGAGGCAATAGCAAAGGTTTCGGTTGTGGGCGTTGGAATGAAATCTCAGTCAGGCGTGGCCGCAAGAACATTTTCCTGTTTGGCAAAGCATAAAATAAATATTGAAATGATTTCCACCTCAGAAATAAGCATATCTTGCGTAGTTAAGAAAGACCTTGGCAAGGAAGCCTTAAAGGTTTTGCACAAGGAATTTGGTTTGGATAAGATAAAAGAATAATTATTTTACCGGAATTTAAAATGGAAAAATTATTTATCTACGACACAACACTTCGCGACGGGGCGCAAACCGAGGGTATTTCCTATTCTTTGCAGGATAAAATAAACATCGCAAAGAAGCTGGATGATTTCGGTGTAAGCTTTATTGAAGGCGGCTGGCCGTTTTCAAATCCGAAGGATACGGAGTTTTTTGAATATTTTAAAAAGCACCCCTTGAAAAATGCAAAAGTAGTTCCTTTCGGCTCAACCGCGCATCCGTCAAAACCGGCTTCAAAGGATAAAAATCTTTTAAGCTTGGTTAAAAGCGATACCGAATATGTAACAATTTTCGGAAAGACCTGGGATTTGCACGTAAAGGATATTCTTAAGATACCTCTTGAGGATAATATTAAAATAATTTCCGAGAGCGTTCAATTCCTTAAAAAACAGGGTAAAAAAGTTTTTTATGATGCGGAACATTTTTTTGACGGGTTTAAAGCTAATCCTGCCTATGCGTTAAAGACAATAAACACAGCCATTGCAGCAGGCGCTGACCTTGTTGTTTTCTGCGACACAAACGGCGGAACCCTTACCTGGCACGCGCTTGATATAATACGGCAGGTAAAAGAAAAATTATCCATAAATAATTTCGGAATGCATTGCCATAATGATCTGGATTTGGCGGTAGCCAATTCAATCGCCGCTGTTAACTGCGGCTGCACTCATATACAGGGAACCGTAAACGGCCTTGGCGAGCGCTGCGGAAACGCCGATCTGGTTTCCATTATGGCCATACTTCAGCTTAAAATGGGTTATGGTATTGTGCCTCAGAATAAAATGGCTTTACTTACGCACATATCGCATTATGTAAGCGAGGTCAGTAATGTCGCCCATCGCGATAATCATCCGTTTGTCGGGAAAAGCGCTTTCGCTCATAAAGGAGGAGTGCACATAGATGCGGTGAATAAAAATCCTCTTGCTTATGAGCATGCATTGCCTTCCCTGGTAGGCAATAAAAGCAGGTTCATAGTTTCTGAGCTTGCCGGTAAAACTACTTTGGTTGTAAAGGCAAAAGAGCTTGAATTTGATTTGGATAAAAAGTCTCCGCAGGCAGTAAGAATACATAAGCTTATACAGCAGCTTGAAAGAGAAGGATATCAGTTTGAAGCGGCGGACGGCTCTTTTAAACTTCTGCTTAATAAAGAATTTAAAAGATACAAAAAGTTTTTTACCCTTTTAGGTTTCAGGGTCAGCGTTGAAAAGAGAGACGACGGCCGCCTGATATCGGAGGCAGTAATTAAGCTTAAAATAAACGATAAGTTTGAGCATAGCGCGGCAGAAGGCGACGGACCGGTTAATGCGCTTGATAATGCCTTAAGAAAAGCTCTTGCAAAGTTTTATCCGACAGTTTCCCAGATGCATCTTACTGATTTTAAAGTGAGAGTGCTTGATGAAAAAAACGGAACAGCGGCAAAGGTGCGCGTATTGATACAATCCCAGGACGCCGATGAAGACTGGTCAACCATAGGCGTTTCAGAAAACATTATTGAAGCAAGCTGGCAGGCCCTGCTTGATTCTGTTGAATACAAACTTCTTAAAGACTCCAAGAATAAGTAAATCTTGAAATTTTAAATAACCAAGCTCCAATTTCCAATAACCAAAAAATAACCAATGACCAAATTCCAATATCCAAAAAAATAAGAAAAAATGTTTGGTTATTGATTATTGGTTATTGGGATTTATTTGGTTATTGTATCTTGGTTATTGGTCATTTTAAAAACTATGCCCAAGAAACCCATCAAGGCTTATTTTGAAGTAAAAAATAACGACCTTTTTTATTATCCTCCCCGAGAAATAACCGATAAACTTCCCCATCGTTTAAAATTAGAAGGCAAATGGCGCCTTTCAAACGGAGATTGCGTATTTAACGTAAATGAATCTTACAGCGCTGTTTTCGGGCAAAGCATAAGTTTTTCGGCAAAAATAGAAAAAGCTTCAAAAAACTACATCCGATTTAACATCCTTAAAAGAACCACCCCTAAATTACGCAGCCGCACGTTACTGGAGTTTAGCGGCCGATGGAAAGCGGATGCTCGCAATA
>JAQTUC010000133.1 GCA_028710385.1 Candidatus Omnitrophota bacterium | reverse complement strand
GTTTTAATACTTGCATTTTTAAACCATATTTTCGGAGTGCGCTTAAATAAGAGCGCCTTGCACGCTACTGACCATATAAGATATGCGCCGCTGTTGTCGCCGATTTACGACAGAGCAGAAAAAAGATTTTTTGACCCTTATGAAATAGGCCTTAAGCTGGCTGTGCTTTTTTCAAAACTTCAATTTAAATTTGATAAGTTTATAAATATGTTTTACGATGTGGTAACTGTCAAAGTATTCTGCACTACGGGTTCTAGCTTGCGGAAATTGCGCGGCAATAATTATCCGGTTTATCTGGTCTGGTCATTAATCGGGTTTGTGGCTGTTACGTTGTATCTGGTTTATTCTTTAAGATAAAATCATCCGCCTTCGCCATATGTTTGGCGTAGAGCTTTTTGCTTCGGCGGATGTCACTGTATAAATTTTTTAGGTGTTTCATGTTGGCACTTTTTATTACGGTTCCGTTTTTCAGTATATTGCTTTTCAACCTTCCTTTTCTAAGTTTTATAAGGAGGGCGGTTGTTGCCTGGGCGTATGTCCTTTTTTGCAGCCAGATACTGCTTGTGCTTCGCCTTTTTTCGCCGAATTTCCTGGCTGATTTTGCTTCGCGCACGCATTTTTTTAATTTCAATATTGCCCTTGATAACCTAAGCCTGATTGTAATGCTTTCTTCGGCAATTGTTTTATTCATAACCTTGATAGTCGCAAGCTATATGATTGAATCGGAGAAGAAGAGATTCAATTTTGTAAACCTTTTGCTTCTCATCCAGGCCGGTATCAATGGTTTGGTTCTTTCCCGCGATATGTTTGCGCTTTATATTTTTCTTGAGATAGTTGCAATTACTTCCTATATACTTATAGTTTTTGACAAAGACATAAAGGCGCTGTCAGCAGCATTTAAATACGTTATATTATCTACCGTAGCAAGCGTTTTAATGGTTGCCTCAATAGGCCTTTTGCTGCTTCTTTGCGGAGATACAAAATTTTCCTCAATACATGCCTTAATCGGCGGCCAGCAGCCTAATTTGATTGTTATGTCTGCTGTCGCTCTTTTTATATGCGCGGCATTTATAAAAGCCGGAGTTGTTCCTTTCCACGGGTGGCTTCCTGACGTGTATTCGCATTCTCCGGCAGCAGTGTCGGTGCTTCTCGCGGGAATAATTTCAAAGGCCCTTGGAATCTATACGCTCATGCGCGTGGTTAATGATGTTTTTGGAATGAATCCAAAAGTAAACAGCGCGCTTTTATTCATCGGAACAGTTTCCATAGCCATAGGAGCCTTGGCGGCTTTGGTTCAGAAAGATTTTAAAAAGATGCTTAGTTTTTCAAGCATAAGCCAGATAGGCTATATTATTCTTGGGCTTGGTTCAGGCACAGCGCTTGGCTTTGCCGGAGCAGCTTTTCATATTTTTAACCACGCAATGTTTAAGTCGCTTTTATTCGTAAATTCAGCTGCTATTGAAAAAATGTCGCGCACAACGCATATGGAAAACTTAGGCGGGCTTTCAAAAACAATGCCGGTCACCGGTTTTACTTCAGTAGTTGGTTTTCTTTCTGCAGCAGGAATCCCGCCGCTGGCAGGCTTCTGGAGCAAGCTTTTAATTGTGCTTGCGCTTATATTAACGGGGCATACCGTATACGCAGTTTTAGCGATTGCTTTAAGCGCTTTAACGCTTGCGTATTTGCTTTCCATGCAGAGAATGGTTTTCTTCGGCAAGCTTAATGAAAGGTTTACAGGCATAAGAGAAGCCGGTTTTGGTTTTTGTTTTTCTGCGGGCCTGCTTGCGGCAGTAATAATTATTGTCGGCATACTTTATCCGCTGGTACTTTCAAAATTTATTCTGCCTCTTGCGGGGGTAATCAGATGAATCTAAATATAGCAATACTTATAATTTTAATGGTGGCTGCGCTCTGGACAACAATGACGCGGAGCCTTCTCCGCGCGGCAATAGGCCTTGCGTTTATGAGCCTTGCGCTTACTCTTATAATGTTTCGCCTTAATTCCGGCTTAGCCGCTGTGTTTGAGCTTTCTGTCTGCGCCGGGCTTATTCCGGTGCTTTTTGTAAGCACGATAAGTTTAACGCACCCCTTAACCAAGCAGGAAGTAATGCAGCATATGAAAGACAGAATTCGCAGGTTCTGGTATCTTCCGCTTATAATAGTGATTGCCGGTATCGCTTTAAGCTTTATAACCGTGACGCTGAATATAAAACTTCCGCCTAAAGAAGCGGAAGAGAGCGTGCGCGCAGTTTTGTGGAACGGCAGGCCGCTTTATCTTGTAGGGCAGATTATTGTTTTACTTGCCGGAGCTTTCGGCGTAGTTATTCTTTTTAAAGAATCAGAGGAAAAATAAACATGGAAGTTGTACAGATATTCTGGCCGTTTTTGCTTTTTGTAATAATGCTTTTTATAATAGGCATATATTGCATTGCGATAACCTTTAACCTTATACGCGCGCTTCTCGGAGCGGAAATCCTTATTAAGGCAATTACGCTTCTGGTTATAGTGGCCGGCTTTATAAGCGGCCGCACTGCCTTGGCGCAGGCTGTGGTAATCAGCCTTATAGTTGTTGAGGCTGTTTCCATAACCGTTGCCGTTGGCATTGTCCTTGGCATACACGGGCATAATAATTCGCTGGACACAAGAAAAATAGCAGATACAGATAAATAAAATGAAAAAATTCTTATTAACTCCGCCAATTGCGTTTCTTATAATCCTTGCGGCTTCCGCTTTGGTAAGTTTAGCTTTTTCAAAGCTTTCCTTTAAACCGAAAAAGAAAAGCGATGAAGGAGGGGAGTCGTACGCCTGCGGAGAGGATATGTATGACCATATGGCTCAGCCGGATTACAGTAATTTTTTCCCTTTTGCCTTTTTCTTTACGCTTGCTCACGTTGGTACGCTGATAATAGTAACTCTTCCGGTTGCAACCTTAAAATCGTTTAACATAGCTGTTGTTTACATTATAGGTATTGTTGTCGGGCTTTCCATATTATTCAGGAAGTAACTTATAAAATCACAAATTACAATGTACAAATTACAAACAAATCACAATACCAAAATTACAATAAACAAAACATACTTTTGTGATTTCGGAATTGTTTATTGTATATTGTTTGTGATTTGTGGTTTGTGTATTGTAATTTAAATTAAAAAATATGAGCATAATTAAACAAGCAGTAAACTGGGCGCGCATAAAATCACCCTGGATTCTGCATTTTAATACCGGAGCGTGTAACGCCTGCGATATAGAAATTATAGCAACGCTCACCCCTCGTTACGACCTTGAGCGTTTCGGCGTGCAATTAAAGGGCACTCCGCGCCATGCTGATGTTCTTGTCTGTTCCGGCCCTGTTACAAAACAGATACATGAGAGGCTTTGCAGAATTTACGAGCAGATGTGCGAGCCTAAATTTGTAGTTGCGGTAGGAACCTGCGCCTGTTCAGGAGGAGTGTTTAAGGGTTGTTATAACGTTGAATCAGGTATTGATAAAGTTATACCTGTTTCAGCTTATGTTCCCGGATGCCCTGCAAGCCCAAAAGCAATAATTGACGGAGTAGTTAAGCTCTTGCAGAGCCTTGAGGAGAAAGAGGATAAAGAACAGAAAAAGTAGCACGTCGCACGTAACAGGTATCACGTGATACGTGTTACGTGATA
>JAQTUC010000021.1 GCA_028710385.1 Candidatus Omnitrophota bacterium | reverse complement strand
GTATAGCTTCTTCCGTAACCGGGAGTGTATTTAACCAGCGGCCTTTTATAAGGAATACGCGATTCAATAGCATAGCCAAGCGCGTGTGCGACTCCTGAATCAGGCACGCCCGAAACTATATCCGCCTCAATATCCTTATCGTGCTTTGCCAAAGCCCTTCCACAGCGCTCACGCACAACCTCTGTATTAATCCCCTCATAAGTTGAAGCGGGGAAACCAGTATATATCCATAAAAAAGTGCAAATCTTATTTACCTTTGCGCCTGCTTTTTTTTCAATCAATCCATCCTTTTTTATAAGCACAATTTCCCCCGGAGCCAGATATTTTTCAATATCAAAATCTAAATTTGAAAAAGCCACTGTTTCAGAAGCAACAGCGTAGCCGCCTGACTTTTTCCCTATTACAAGAGGCGTATAGCCAAAGCGGTCGCGCGCTGCGTAAATTCCTTCCTCTGTTAGCACCAGCAACGAGCAGGAACCGTCTATAACAGAAAACATCTTCTCTATTCCGTCAACCAGGTTTTTTCCCTGGGTAATTATTTTAGCGATAAGCTCAGTAACGTTAACTCCGCCGCTTTTTACTTCGCTAAAGGATACCCCCTTATCAAGCAAAGACTCTACAAGCTTATCTTTATTCTCAATCAACCCTACTGTAACAATACAGAATTGCCCGAACTTGGAATTAAGATAAATGGGCTGCTCGTCAGAATCGCTTATTGCGCCTATTCCTGATTTAGCAGAAAGGGCGTGGTAATCGTCAAAGAATTTTGATTTAAACTGCGACTGATGAATGCCGTGTATGTGCCTTATAAATGTTTCATTTAAAACCGCAAGGCCGGCGTATTCCGTTCCCATATGGGAATGATAGTCTACTCCGTAGAATAAATCTTTTATGCAGTTGTCCTGTGAAATGGTTCCAAAAATTCCGCTCATTTTTACCCGCCTTTTATTATAAAAAAACCTTTATTATTTCTTAACTCTTTCCAGAATAAACTTATCCGCGCAATGTACCTTTACCGGGTAATTGCCTGACCAGCAGGCGTTGCAATAAAATGACGCCGGATGCTTAAAGCACTTAAGCATACCCTCTAAACTTAAATAGCCAAGGCTGTCAACGCCAAGATATGTTTCTATCTCTTTTATGGTTTTTTCATTAGCGATTAATTTTTTAGGGTCCGGAAAATCTATGCCGTAAAAACAGCCGAATCTGTGCGGCGGACAGGATATCCTAAGATGCACCTCTTTCGCCCCCATATCGCGGAAACTTTTAACCCTTATCCTTGAGGTTGTGCCTCTTACTATTGAGTCATCCACAATAACTATGCGTTTGCCCCTTACTACTTCCTTTAATATATTGAATTTAAGTTTTACTCCGAATTCTCTTTTTTCCTGCTGCGGCTGTATAAATGTCCTTCCTATGTAGTGGTTTCTTATTATACCAACTTCAAAAGATAAACCTGACTCTCTGGCAAAACCAAGCGCGGCAGAAGTGCCTGAATCCGGAACACCTATAACGATATCCGCTTTTACCGGATGCTCAAAAGCAAGCTGGCGCCCCAGTTTTTCGCGCACAAGATGAACTGTTTCGCCGAAAACCATTGAATCAGGCCGCGAAAAATAAACATGCTCAAAAGCGCAGAAAGCGCGTACCTTCTTGGGCTCTGCGTATTTTATTGAGCGCAGGCCGTTTTTATTTATTGTTACAATTTCTCCGGGCTCAACTTCCCTGACCAGCTGCGCGCCTATTAAATCCAGGGCGCAGGATTCAGAAGCTATAAATAACGAATCGTCTTTTCTTCCTATACATAGGGGCCTGAAACCCATAGGATCTCTTATACCCATAATTTCATCCTTAGTCATAAGCACAAGCGAAAAAGCGCCTTTTATTTTCTTTAAAGCGTCTATGATTTTCCCTTCTGTTGTTTTTTCTTTTGAGCGCATAACAAGATGAAGTATCAGCTCTGAGTCTGAAGTAGTCTGAAAAATTGCGCCTTTGCTTTCAAGCCGCTCGCGCAGTTCCTTTGAATTTATAAGGTTTCCGTTATGAGCGAGCGCCAGCGGAAGTTTGTATGAATCAACAAAAAGCGGCTGCGCGTTTCTAAGGGCGCTTGAGCCTGTCGTAGAATACCGGACATGGCCTATTGCCTGATAACCGCGGAGCTTTGCTAATTCTTCAGCGGTAAAAACTTCACTGACAAGCCCCATGCCAAGGTGCGCGTTGAAAGTATTTCCGTCAAAAGAAATAATTCCACAGGATTCTTCTCCTCGGTGCTGGAGCGAAAACAAACCAAGAAAAGTAAGCAGGCTTGCTTCGTTGTTGTTATACGCCCCGAATAATCCGCAGTATTCTTTTATTCTGCTCATAATTTTTCTATTCAGATCAATGCAGATTTTAAAATTACAATATACAATGTACAAATCACAAACAATGCACAATAAACAATTCCAAAACCACAAAAAGATGTTTGTTTATTGTGATTTTGGTATTGTAATTTGTGTATTGTAAATTGTGATTTTATTCATCTATCCTCTATTTGAAATAGCTAACCCCGTTTTCAAAAAATTTAAGGCCGAAAGGAGAAACTTCCTTTTCCTTCCAGTTAAACCACTGATGCTTAAACATAAACCTTTCCGGATGCGGCATAAGCCCTAAAACTTTTCCTGTTATATCGGTAATACCGGCTATAGCATTCAGCGAACCGTTGGGATTTAAGGGGTAACCCGCGGACTTACCTTTTACATCGCTGTAGCGCAAAGCAACCTGGTTAAGACGCTCTATTCTATCCAAAATATCTTTATCTGCAAAGAACTTTCCTTCTCCGTGCGCAACCGGCAGGTTTATAATCTCCGGCAAATCTTTCAACCATATATTTTCCGGGCCTTTAGCCTTAGGGTTGCCGCATTTTGTTTTTAAATACACCCACCTGTCCTCAAATCTTCCCGAATCATTATAATCAAGAGTAACCGTCTGTTTAAATTCCGCATCCGGCAATATTCCTGTTTTAACCAGCACCTGAAAACCGTTGCATATGCCGATAATAAGGCCGCCCTTGGCGATAAAAGCTTTCAGCTGGTCCTTAAACCAGAGTAAAAGTTCAAGAGATAAAATTTTCCCTGCGCCCAAATCATCTCCGTAACTAAAGCCGCCGGGCATTGCTATTATCTGGTAATCTTTAAGGTCGCTTTTTTCTTTTACCTGGTTTACGTGGCGTAGATACGTCTCTGCTCCGGCAAGAGAAAACGCAAATTCAGTTTCCTTGTCGCAATTAGTACCAGCGGTTCGTATAACTAATACTTTTGGCTTCATTTATCTAAATTCCTTAAATGTCTTGGTCCAGGCATTCCTTAATTCATCAAGCTTAACATTAACTACGGTTTCTGTTTCATTTGCGTAAATCGTAAGCTTGGGCTCTTTTGCGATACATCCTATAAGCCCAAAGCTGATGCCTTTTAACTGCCTCTCAAAGGCTGCCTTCTTATCTTTAGGCACTTCAACAAGAAACCTTGTGGCTGACTCGCAAAATAAAGTTTCATAATTCGCCATATTCTTTTCCCGGGCTACTTCCTTAAGAAAAATATTTGCGCCAAGATTACCACTCATG
The DNA here is from genome assembly GCA_028710385.1 of Candidatus Omnitrophota bacterium. Taxonomy (GTDB): domain Bacteria; phylum Omnitrophota; class Gorgyraeia; order Duberdicusellales; family 4484-171; genus JAJYOP01. The sequence goes on along the minus strand of JAQTUC010000021.1, from coordinate 11,650 downwards.
CACATTTCGCTTATCGCAACCGCAAGGCCGCCTTCGGATAAATCATGGCATGATACGATTAATTCTTTGCTTATGGCAGATGAAACAGCTTCAAACACATTTTTTGCGGTTTCCTTGTTAATCTTAGGCACGAAACCGCCTTTTTTGTTTAAGCATCTGAAATATTCAGAAGCCCCCATCTCAGGTTTTGACAAGCCGATAAGATATATAAGATTGTCTTCTTTTTTAAAACCAGCCGTTGCTGCAAACTGCCAGTCGTCCATTATTGAAACGGCAGAGATTAAAAGCGTGCCCGGTATGGAAATTCTTTTCCCTTCAACTGCGTATTCGTTATAAAGGCTGTCTTTTCCGGAGATAAAAGGAACTCCGTAATATTTTGAAAAATCATAGGCGGCGAAAGACGCCCGCACGAGCCCTGCCAGGTTATATTCATCCTCAGGCGAACCCCAGCAGAAATTATCAAGAATATAAGTATTTTTTAAATTTCCTCCCGCTGAGACTATGTTACGAAGCGCCTCATCTATAGCCATGCCTGCCATCCAGTAAGGGTCAATATCGGAATAAAACGGATTAATACCTAAGCCCACCGCGACAGCCTTGTTATTCTTTAAATCAGGCCGTAATATTGCGGCATCTGACACGCTTAAATTTTCTATGCCGTAAATAGACTTTAAAACCGAGCCTGCCTGAACCTCGTGGTCGTATTCCCTTAGTATCCAGTCCTTGCAGGCAATGCCGGGGCGCGATAAAAGCATTTTTACTTCTTCGTTGTAGTTTTCTTTTTCATCAACGCTGGCAGCTTCTTCTTTCTCAATTATCCAGGTTGCTTTTTTGGTAAGCTTCGGAAGGTCAAAGATAAAATTAAGGTCTATTTCGCAAACTTTATTTTTCTCATAAAAAAGCTCAAGTTTTTTCGTGTTAGTCACCTCGCCTATAACAGTAAGCTCAACGTCTTCTTCGTTAAAAATCTGTTTTAATTTATCCAGATTTTCTTTTTTGGCGAAGAAAACCATTCTTTCCTGCGACTCTGATATCCAGAGCTCGGTATAATTTAAGCCGTTATACTTGCGAGGCACTTTTTCAAGGTCAACAGCTACACCGTGCTCCTGGCCAAGCTCGGTAACCGCGCTGCAAAGCCCGCCTGCTCCGCAATCGGTTATAGCGTTAAATAAATCCATATCGCGCGCCCTAAGTATTGCTTCGGTTGCTTTCTTCTCTTCAATGGCGTTACCTATCTGGACAGCGCTGGTTAAAAATACGGTTTTCTCATCAAGCTCTTTTGAGGAAAAAGTTGCGCCGTGTATTCCGTCTCTTCCGGTTTTTGCTCCGCAGACAAAAACCAGGTCTCCTTTATGAACCTTTTTAAAACATTTATCTTTGGGGATTATTCCAAGAGTGCCGCAATAAACAAGAGGGTTTCCCAAAAACCTTTCATCAAACAAAACCGAGCCAGCTACCGTAGGTATACCCATTCTGTTTCCGTAATCCCTCACTCCTCTTATAACGCCTTTCATTACCCGTTTTGGATGAAGAAGCCCTACGGGCAAATCATCGTATTTTATGTGCCAGGGGGAGAAACAAAAAACATCAATTGAGGCAAATGGTCTTGCGGAAAGCCCGGTTCCTAAAATGTCCCTTATAACCCCGCCTATTCCGGTTGATGCGCCGCCGTAGGGCTCCAGGCTTGAAGGGTGGTTATGAGTTTCCACCTTAAAACAGATATTAAACTCCTTGTCAAACTTCACAACGCCTGAATTGTCGTGGAACACCGACACGCAGTTAGGCGATTTAATCTCATTGGTTGCCTTCATTACGGTTGTCTTTAAAAGATTGTCTATGGTTGATTTCTTTACGGTCTTTTTTGATTCGTCTTTTTCCTCGTATTCAATTATCCCCCTGAAAGTTTTATGCGCGCAGTGCTCGGACCATAAAGTGGCTATGGTTTCAAGCTCGCAATCAGTGGGGTTTCTTTTCTTTTTCCTGAAATATTCCTGGATTATCTTCATCTCAGCGAGATTAAGCGAAAGGCAGCCGTCGCTGGATATATTTTTTAATTCTTCATCGCCGGCAGAAATTATATCTACGCTTGCAAGTTTAAATTTGTATGTGCTTGAAGAAAATTCATTAAGGCTCTCTATGTTTCTTGTTTTTTCGTAATCAAGGACGTGCTCAATAAGAGGGTTATAAAGAAGCCGCTGCGCAGATTCTTTAATTTCATCATGGGTGAGGTTTTCAAATTTATAAAGGCGGGCTATTCTGGTGTAGTCTACTCTGAATCTTAAATCTTTTATTGCTTTTTCAAGAGAAAGCGTAACCGAGTCCGACACTCCCGGGTTATAAGTAATTATAATTTCATTTTCCGATGGCTTATTTTTGAAAAGCCCTTCATCTAAAATGTATTTTTCGGTAACCGGATCTATCAGGAGGGAAGTTGCTAGCGTTTCGGCGTCTTTTTTTGATAAGGCGCCTTCTATGAAATATATTTTTTTGGAAAAAACATTAACATCCTTCTCTATACCCAAATCTTTAATCTGAGCAGCCAGGTCCTTAGAAGGAGATTCTACCCGCGGAAAAACATCTATTCGCCAAAACATCTGATGTGAAGAATTAGACAATTGACTTTAGCGGCAAAAAAGATTGAAGTTACGAACTTACAACCCTGCTCGCTTATAAATTTTATCTACATTACCAAGGTACGTGTAAGGATTAAATATCTCTTCTATTTCTTTTTTTGTAAGGTATTTATTTATTTCTTTGTCTTTAATCACTTCCTGCTTAAAGTTGGAATTATTATTTATGACATCAAGCGATATGCGCTGCACCATATCATAGGCGGTCATTCTTGCAAGCCCCTTTTCCATAAGTTTAAGAAGTATTTTCTGCGAATAAATCAGGCCGCGGTTAATCTCAATGTTATTTAACATATTCTGTTTGTTCACGCGAAGCCCGCGGATGACTTCCTCGCATTTTTTTATCATATAATCAATAGTTATCGTTGAGTCAGGAATGATAACCCGCTCAACTGATGAATGCGAGATATCTCTTTCATGCCAAAGGTTGATATTTTCGTAAGCAACAAGCATGTTGCCGCGCAAGAGCCTCGCTAGCCCGCAGATACGCTCGCAGATAACGGGATTTTGTTTGTGCGGCATGGCGCTTGAGCCTTTCTGGCCTTGATAAAACGGTTCTTTGGCTTCATCAACCTCTGTTCTGTGCAAGTGCCTTATCTCGGTTGCGAATCTTTCAAGGCTTGAGCCGATTAACGAAAGCACCGAAAGATAATAAGCAAATCTTTCGCGCGAAACTATCTGAGTTGAAATTTTAGCGTATTTTATGCCTATCTTTTTGCAGATATATTCTTCAATTTTAGGGTCAAAGTGAGCGAAGGTGCCGACAGCTCCGGAAATTTTTCCGGATGCGGCATAATTAAGGCTCTCTTTTAAAAGGCTGTATTCTGTTTTAAGGTCATCGTAAAAGTATAAAAATTTAAGGCCGAAGCTGTAAGCTTCCGCGTGCACGCCATGAGTCCTTGCCACGCATAAAAAATCTTTATACTTCAGTGCCTTTTCTGAAACTGCTTTAATAAGAGAGTCAAGGTCTTTTAAAATTACAGCTGTTGCGTCTTTTATCTGCCAGGCAAGAGTTGTATCAAGCAAGTCAGAAGAAGTCATACCTAAATGCAGGTATTTTGCGGCCGTACCTATCTGGGGCGATATACTTTTTATAAAAGCGATTATGTCGTGGTGGGTTGTTTCTTCTATTTTCTTTATTTCCTCTACCGAGATTTTTGCTTTTCTTATCTTGGCGGCTGTTCCGGCTGGAATTTTTTTATAGGTTTCCAGGGCCGAAGCTAAAAGGGCTTCTATTTCCAGAAACCTCTTGAATTTTTCTTCGTCGTTCCAGATTCTGCCTATTTCTTTCGGAGTATATCTTTCAATCATAAGCGTAAACTAAAAAGGGCAATTGCATCACAAAAATCTGCAAATCGCCCGTAATTTTATTATTTTATGTTTAACGGAATATTCTCCGGCCTTGCGGGAAAATTGAGGTTTACCCCGTTAGAAAATTTATTGTCAACTGCTTGAAAATAGCAGGTTTTCTAACGGGGCGAGCAACTGAATTTGCTCACCCGGCACAGGAGAATTTTTACTTAATTATATTATCAAAAGAAGAAGGCTTAGTCAACGAAAATCCAGACACAATCAGCGCAAATTACAGAAGCCTGTAAAAAGAAATTACCCAACCCATAAAGATACAGGGCTGGGTAATTTAATTATAAGCCGCTATCCCATTTCTTTTTTTCAAAGCCATCCCACGGATATTTTTCCGTTAAAGGATAGCCGTAACCGTCTGAATCATTAGGAAGGAAAAATGTAACAACATCATATACGCCTGAAGAAATTCTTCCAAGCGGGAAAAGCACGCCCTTTGCCAAACCTTTAACAGGCTTGTCTTCGCTGAAACCCTTGCCGATTTGAGCGGGCAATTCAAATATTCCAAAAACAGTATTAATTAAGCCTCTTTTAACTTTGTTGCCTACCGGGGTAAGGCCGCTGTTCATAATTGAATAACGGCTGCCCTCTTCCCAAACATACCTGCTGTCCAAAGGAACTCCGACTCCTTCGTTGGTTCTTGGGTTAGGCAATGCAAAAGTTGCGACCTCGTATGCTCCGTCAGCAGTGCGGCCCACGCCATAAACTACGCCCCTGAAAATGCCGAGTGTGCCGCCTACAACTTTATTCTTTCCATGTTTTCCAAATCCATGGTTATAGCCTTTGACTATCTGATACGGTAATTCCAGCCAGCCGGTAATTAAGTTAGTGAAACCCTGTTTCGCTTTTTCTACCGAGGACTGGACATACTTCTCCGCGCCGTAAGCTGAAAAGGAAAGCAATAAACACAAAATGAACACAGCAACTGATACTTTTCTCATTTTGACACCTCCTTTAAAATAGCCAAAAATTGATTTTTCCGCTTAAAACACTTACTTTAATATTTTAACAATGAAAAAGAATAAGTCAATCAGGGTTTATCTGCCCTTTCTGCGCTTTAAATGTTTAAGCTCAGCATGCAGTTTTTCCCATTCTTTTTCTTTGATTGAAAAACTTTCTTTCTGCCCCGGAAAACGTCCAGATTTAACGTCTTTCATGTAGCTTGACGCTATTTTTTCCGTTTGTAAGGCGAATTGAGCGTAAGCTCTTACGAATTTAGGCGTAATCCTCTTATAAAGACCAAGGATATCGTAAAGGACCAGCACCTGGCCGTCGCAGAATTTGCCCGCGCCTATGCCTATGGTTGGGACATCAATGCTTTGCGTGATATAACGGGAAAGCTGGAAAGGAATGCATTCCAAAACTATTGCAAATGCCCCAAGCGAAGAAAGGATTTTTGCCTGGCGCACAATTTCTTTGGCTGACTCCATATCCCTGCCCTGCACCTTAAACCCGCCCAAAAGATGCGCTGTCTGCGGAGTTAAGCCTATGTGGCCCATTACCGGTATCTTATTTTTCACAAGCGTCTTTACAACTTTCGTGCACGAAGAAAACCATTCTATTTTAACTGCGTCAGCTCCCGCGCTTATGAATTTTTTTGCGTAGTAAAGGCACTTATCCGGATTTTTCTGGTAAGTCAGATAAGGCATATCAGCAACTACAAGGCTTTTGGCTACAGCAGTTGCTACTGCTTTTGTATGATTAAGCATTTCTGCCGGGCTTATTTTTTTTACATCTTCAAAACCAAGCACAACATTAGCCAAAGAGTCTCCGACCAGAATTATATCAAGCCCGGCGCTATCCAGCGCACCGGCAAAAGAATAATCATAACAGGTGAGCACGGTAATTTTGCTTTTTCCTTTTTTAGCCTTAATGTCTTTTACTGTAATTTTCATTTTTTTGCCTTAAATTATCTGAATACATGGACGTTCTTACGCCCGCCTTCCTCCGTTACCAGGAATATCCTCATTGTTGAAGGATACTTCGCAAGAAAATCCTCTACACCGGAAATTCCTCCCACAAAAAAAGCCGTAGCCATGCCGTCGGCTGTTGTGCAGTTCTGGGTGATAACGCTGACACTCACAACATCCGAGCTTACAGGATAACCTGTGCGGGGGTCTATAATATGCGAATAGCGCTTGCCTGCCAGGTCAAAAAACTGCTCATAATCCCCGCTTGTTGTTACTGCCTCATCGCTAAGGTCTTCGTTTTCAATCACACCTTCAACCACGCCGGGTTTTTTTATCCCCACCCTCCACGGATAACCGCGGTTAGTTCCCAAACAATAGATATCTCCTCCTGCGTTTATAAGAGCGCTGGTTATTCCTTTCTTCCTTAATTGAAGCGCCGCCTTATCCACCATATAGCCTTCAGCGATTGCGCCTAAGTCAATTTTAAGCCCTTCTTTTTTGATTGTGACTGTTGATTCTTTGGTATTTATTTCTATCTTGTCCATTCCGCAATTCTTAACGATAGCATCTATGGTTTCTTTTGAGGGAAGCTCCTTGATATTTCCGCTCTTGATAAGATTTTTCCAGAAATCATAAAGGCTGCCGTAACTGACGTCAAACGCTCCGTTGGTCATCTCAGTCAGCTGTTTTGATAAACTCAAAACTTCAAGAAGCTCCGGCGAAACCTTTACCGGCGTATTATAGGTGTTATTCAGCCGGCTGAGCTCTGAGCCCTTATCGTAGAAATTAAATATTTTATCCAACCGCTTAAATTCCTCATACACTATTCCCGATGCCCGGTTATCGGGAGAAACTACTTCAAGGAAAGTGCCCGCAATTACAAATTTATCTTTTTTATACCCTGGCTTTGCGCAGGAAATAATAAAAACAGAGCAGATAACCACAGGTAAGACAAAAAGAAAAGCAAAATGCATTTTTCCGGATACTTTTCCAATCATTTTTTTAACCATTTAAGCACCTCACTTAAAGAAAAACTGTTAATAATATCTTTCTTCTCAAGCCACCCCCGCCTGGCAACACTTATGCCAAGTTCCATGGAATGCAATTGGCTGAGCTGATGGCTGTCGGTGCCGAGAGAAAGTTTAACCCCGTGTTTCTTCGCCCTCATAACGTTTATATCGTTAAAATCAAGCCTGTTCGGATAACAATTTATTTCAAGCGCCACCTGGTTGTCGGCTGCGGCGCGGCATACTTCATCTATATCAATATCATAAGCTTCGCGGGCTCCCCAGAGCCTGCCTGTTGGGTGGGCTATAATGTTTGTATATTTATTCTTGCAGGCGGCAATAATTCTTTTTGTAAGCTGCTCTTTGGTCTGCTTAAATCCGGAATGTATAGCCGCGACAACAACATCAAATTCCTTAAGAATGCTCTCCGGATAATCAAGCGTGCCTTCTGAAGTTATATCAACTTCGGTGCCGGATAAAAGCCTGATTTTACTTTTTTTGTTTACTTTTCCAAGCTCTTTAAGTTTTTCATAAACTTCTTCCTTTGAGAGCCCGCCCGCTATTTTAAGGCCTTGCGAGTGGTCACATATTGCTGTGTATTCGTAATCAAATTCCTGCAGCTCCTTCGCTATTTCAGCTATGGAAGCTACTCCGTCGCTGTATTTTGAGTGGACATGAAAATCGCCCTTAACATCCTTAAGCTCAACGAGCCTGGGCAGTTTCTTTTTAAGCGCTGCGTCAATTTCTCCCCTGTCCTCTCTTAATTCCGGCGCTATATAAGGCATTTTAAATAAAGAAAAAATTTCTTCCTCAGTGCTTCCCGCCAACTTTTTGTCTTTGGCGGAAAATACTCCGTACTCATTTACTTTATACCCCAATTTTATGGCAAGCTGCCTTAGCCTTATATTAAATTCCTTTGAGCCGGTAAAATATAAAAGCGCCGAGCCGAAACTCTCATGCGAAACTACCCTTAAATCAACCTGCATATCATTCTCTTTTGATATCACGGAAGACTTTGTTTCTCCGTGCGCCAAAACTTCCTTAACCAGCCCAAGGCGCACAAATTCTTCCATAACTTTAGCCGGATTCTTTGAAGTGACAAGTATATCTATATCTTTTATGGTATCTTTTCTTCTCCTTACCGAACCGGCGACTTCAATGTCGTCTATTTCTTTAAGCTGCTTTAGCTTATTGACAAAACTTCCCGCAAGGGAAAGCCCAACATTAAGCGGCTGGCGCACACCTGCTTTTCTAACCAGCTCAATGCCTCTTAAAATATTGTCTTTGGTTTTTTCTCTTACGCCCTCAAGCTTTAAAAGCTTATCGCTTTTTGCAGCTTCCTCTAATTTTTCTACGCTGTCTATTCTAAGCTCCTCGTAAAGCTTCTTAACTGTTTTTGGACCAAGGCCGGGTATTTCCATAATTGCTATAAGGCCCTCGGGGACTTTTTTCTTAAGCTCCTCGTAGTATTTAAGCTTACCTGTCTTAACAATCTCTTTAATTTTTTCCGACAAATCTTTGCCTATTCCGGGTATTGAAGTAAGCCCGTCTTTTTCAATTACAGCCTCAAGGTCTTCCTGCAGGTTTTCAACAGCCTGGGCAGCGCGCTCATAGGCCCTGATTTTAAAAATAATTTCTCCCTGTAGCTCAAGTATTTTTGCAATATCCCTGAAAATGCGGGAAACTTCCTGGTTCTTCATCTTGATTGAAGCAGTTTAGCTTTTGCTTTTAAATGAGGCTTGTACTTTATTTTTTATGCCGCCCCTTACCGTAAATTCCGCAATTATGTTTATTTCGTAAGGCTTAAGTATTTTCTCTAAATCTTCCATTATCCTGCTTACCACATGCTCATTATATATTTTAATATTGCGGTAAGAATAAAGATAATATTTAAGCGATTTAAGCTCAATCAGCTTAGCCCTTGGAACATAATTTATGGTAAGGTTGGCAAAATCAGGCAGGCCTGAAAAAGGGCAGATTGAAGTAAACTCAACGGTGCTAAGCTCAACATTTATCCTGCGTCCGGGATATTCATATTTAATTGTCTGCAGAATGCTTGCGTCTATATCCTTTGCAAGATAAGTTTTGCCTATGGTCTTTTTTGCTTTTTCTTCAAGCGGATCTATGTGTCTGTCTTCGTAAATCATAGCCGTTATTATATCAGGAAGTTAATGAGGCAGCAACTTTTCTGCGCCTTCAACTTAAAAGGTTGCGTAGCCGAATTGACCCAGCACTTATTTTTGAAAGCATGTTTGAATAAAATTAAGAAAGTCTTTCTAACACAACCTTTTGTTATACAAATTAATGTTATTACAAAAATAAGTGCTGGTTCAATTCACACTGTGATTTTTACTACGCCAATGTGGCTTGTAAAAATCACGTATTCATTGAAATATCAATATCCAGATGGCAGCAGAGAAACTCCCTTAAAAGATAAACCATTTCCTTTTCGCATTCAGGGGTAGGCTTAATCCTAAGCGCCAGGGGAAAATCGTTGTTCTGGATATAGAATAAAGAAGCCATTGTGTCCGCGCCTATCCTTCTTATGTCCTGTTCGGTTGTCTTACATTTTTTACAAACCAGCCCTCCTCTTGATACGCTAAAATGCGTTTCTCCAGAAGCCGGCTCATGGCAGATAAGGCACTTTCCGAATTCCGGTTTAAAGCCTGAAATAGTAAGAAATTTTATGAGAAAAACATACAAAGACTTTTGAGCACTTTCCTCTTTAAGAGAAAAAAGCGAATCCCTGAGCAGCTCAAAAACTTCAAGATTTTTATCCAGAGGCTGCATTGTTTTATCAACCAGGTTCAAGAAAACAGACGCGACAGAAGCGCGCGCAAGGTCGCTGCGCAAAAAGCCGTAATCGCACACAAGGTCGGCGAATGAAACAAGCCATACATCGCTTTTTTTAGGATAAAACACAATTTCGTTAAGGCTTAAACTGCCAAGGTGGGAAGCAAATTCTTTTTTCTGCGTATAAAAACCTTTCAGTATGCCGGTAATTTTCCCGTATTTCTGCGTGTAAAAAGAAGCTATAACGCTTGTTTCCCTGAAGTTGTAGCGCTTAATGACGAAACCCAAATCTTTCGTAACCATAGCGTTAATTCCCTAATGCCTCTACTGCTTTTTTATGTTTTTTTAATATTTTTGAAAGTATCCTTTCCTGCATTTTTTCCATAAGGGCTCTTTCTTTTTTCTTTATATCGTTATATCCCAAAGTATGCAAAACTCCGTGTATAAGGTAAAGAGCAAGCTCTTTCTGCCAGGTATTTTTGTAAAGTTCGGCTGCCTTAACCGCTTCCTCAACCGAAACAACAACTTCACCGAGATATTCGGGGAAGGTTTTATCTTTTAAAGGAAAAGAAATTACATCGGTTGCATTTGCCCTCTTAAAGAATTTTCTGTTCAGCCTGCGGATAAATTTATTGTCGCAGAATACAACCGAAACAGAAGCCTCGGGCATATTTAAAAATAAAAAAATACCTTTAAGCAGAATAAAGGCGTTTATGATGTTTATTCTTTTTACTTTCTGCTGATTTGTTATCTCAAAAGACTCAACTGCTTTTAATTTAGCGCGGCTCATCTTTAGGATAATTTATGCGGGTGTGGAAAAGCGCGTTAAGGACGTGGATAAATTTCTGGGTAACTCTTTCAAGGTCTTTAAGCGTTAAATTGCTTTCATCAAGCTCTCCGTCCATAAATCTTTTTCTTACGACTTCCCTGACCATTTCTTCAAGCCTTGAGGGGGTAGGCTCATCCATGGTGCGCGACAGAGCCTCAATTGTATCAGCCAAAGAAACAATAGCTGTTTCTTTGCTCTGGGGCTTTGGCCCGCCGTAGCGGTATTCTTCTTCGTGGCTCTCTCCCGGCTCAAGCTCTTTTGCCCTTTGATAAAAATAATAGACAAGGCTTTTACCGTGGTGCTCGCTGATAAAATCTATGATTCTGGAGTTGATATGGTATTTTTTGGCAAGGTCAACGCCGTCTTTTACGTGGTTTATGATAATAAGCTTGCTCATTGAAGGCTTAAGGTCCTTATGCACGTCCTTAACTCCCACGATATTTTCCACGAAATAATTAGGCTTTATCATTTTGCCTACATCGTGGTAATAAGAGCCTACCCGCGCCAAAAGCGCATTCGCTCCTATTGACTCTGCTGCTGCCTCGCTTAAATTTGCGACAACCAGAGAATGCTGGTATGTTCCGGGCGCTTCAAGTATTAACCTTCTTAACAGCGGATGGTTTAAATCAGAAAGCTCAAGCAAAGACGGGTTTGTAACAACCTTAAAAATATATTCAAAAATAGGGAGAATTACAAGAACAACCGACGCAACTATTCCGTTTAAAAGGCATATAGCCAGAAGATTAAGATTTGGGCTCAGCTCAAGAACAAAGCCCTGTTCGCTTTTAACTTTTTCAATTACGAAAGCAACCAGAAACTGGATAAAGCCGGCGACAACGCCTGCCTTTATTACTTCAAAACGCTTTCTCACGCGGAAAGACAAAAGCGACGCGCTTAAGGCTCCGGCAAAAAGGCTTGTTCCTACCGTAAGGTTCCCGCCTTCAATGCTAGCGCCCAGGGAAAAGAAAAACAGCGAAAAAAGAAATGAAAATTCAAGATTATCAAATAAAAGCGTAATTAATATGGCAAAGCCTATCGCGGGGATTGCGTAGCCAGGGAGCCTAAGCGTAATCGCGACAAAAATAGAAATAAAAACAGCCAAAGCCGCGAGTATGCAAA
>JAQTUC010000020.1 GCA_028710385.1 Candidatus Omnitrophota bacterium | reverse complement strand
TAAGCACTGCCACGGTTATTATACACTCTGGGCTTATTGGGGGACTTGTGGATTGCATCAGTCCAGAGCGTAACCTCATCCTGCCATATTTTGTTTCTTTGATGCGCCATAAATGAATAAACAGCAATTATTATTGAAAGCATGCTGATTAAAAGTTTGGTTTTATTTTCCCGGAATAAATAGCATAAAGCAGCAACAAAAAAAATACTGAATGCCGCAAGCGGAAGATATAACCTGTGTTCAAAAATTATATCTTTAAGCGGGACAATGCTTGATTCGGGGAAAAGCGCAACAAAAAACCAGATAATGGCAAATGAAAGCAATCTGTATTTTTTGTAAAGTTTAAAAGCAACAAACAGTATAATAATTACAACCAAAAGACTCAGGAAAACCTGCGGCTGGAATATAGATTTCATAAAAGGATAGTCGTAATCAATATTCTGGCTAACAGGAACAAAAACAAGCCGTAAATAGGTTATGAAAACCCGCAATTGTGTTATGAAATAATAAAAGCCCGTGTCGGCTGGGTTATAAAATAGCCTTTCTATGTCGCTAAAGGTTTCAGGCTTAGCGAAAAACAGCATTGCCGGAACAACAGGAAGCAGCGCAAGAAAAGGAAGAACCGGTTTTAAGCGTATGCGTCCGGGTTTTTTAAGGAAATAAAATTCGCACAGAATAATCATCACAGGCAGAGTCACTGAGTTTTCCTTGCTGAACATACTTATAAGAGCAGAAAACAACGAAAATATATAAAAGACTTTTGCCTTTGATGCATTATTATTAATCTGCAACAGCCTTGCTTTGATGTATAAACAAAGAGACAGAAGATAAAATAGGGCAACCAACAAGGTAGAGCGTTGCCATATATAGACAACTGCTTCTGTTTGTATCGGGTGGCTTAAGAATAGAAGCGCGGCAAAAAAAGCAAAAGGCCTTGCGAATGCTGCAATTTTATCTTTCTGCATTAAAGGTGCTGAAAGTATAAGGTTTGCCAGCCAGAAAACAAGCATAGCGCAGGACAAATGTATAATAAGATTAACCAGATGGTAGCCGAATACGGAAAATGCATTAAAGCGGTAGTTTAGCGCAAATGTTACAAAAGTTATGAACCTGCTTGGAAAATAATTCCATACAGCCCTTAAGTTTGCTATGTTTCTTATGGCGGGGTTTCCGGTTATATAAAGACCGTCGTCAAAACAAAAAGGATTGTAAAAAGAGTTTGAGTAAATAAGCGCGCCCAATAATACCAATAGACTCAAACACAAAATTTTATACTTTCCAGCTGCAGCTTTGAAAATCATACGTTTTAAGCCTGTTTTATTTAAAACCAGACAAATTCAATTATATCAAAATTTCGTGTTTCTATTAAGATTATTAGAAGCGGGAGATAAAAATCAAACGGGCTGGCTGTTTTATCCGGAAAACTTGCCTTTGTTGCCGGCAAAAAAATGCTAGCACATAAAAGTTATTTGCTGCGCTTTGCTTTGTTGGCAGCGTTAAATACCGCTTTGGCTACGCTCGTATGTACGGCGGTATTCATAAAATTAGGCACAATATCATTTTTACCGGCTAAAGAAGCTATCATTTCAGCGGCAGAAAATTTCATATCTTCGGTTATCGCCTTGGCGCTTGCATCAAGCGCGCCGCGTATTAAACCCGGGAAAACGAGCGCGTTGTTAATAGTTCTTCCGTCAAGCGCAATAGCTGCTCCTGCTTCTTCAGCGTCTTTCGGCCATATTTCCGGTATAGGATTTGCAAGAGCAAAAACAATCGGGGATTTATTCATAGTTTTAATCATTTCTTTTGTGAGAAGCCCTGCTGAAGATAAACCTATAAATATGTCTTTTCCTTTTATCACATCAACAAGATTGCCTTTTTCAAGGCGTTTATTGGTAACTTTGGCTATCTCTTTTTTATATTCATTCATATCGCCTGCTCTGCCGTTATAAATAGAGCCTGCCCTGTCACAAAGCGTTATGTGCTTAAAGCCGTATCCCAAAAGAAGTTTTGTGGCTGCAATACCTGCCGCTCCCGCTCCGTTTATTACTATGTTTACGTTTTCTTTTATCTTCCTGGTAATTTTAAGCGCCCTTAATAACGCAGCCAATATTACGGTTGCGGTTCCGTGCTGGTCATCGTGGAAAACAGGAATTTTAACCTTCTTTTGCAATTTCTCCTCAACCTCAAAACAAAGAGGCGCTTTAATGTCTTCTATCATAATGGCGCCGAAAGTTTCCGCAACGCAGCATAAGGTATTAACTATCGTGTCAGCATCATCGCTATCCGTAAGAAGCGGCATGCAGCTGACATTTGCCATTTTGCTTAATATAATTGATTTTCCTTCCATTACCGGCATAGCAGCAAGGACACCGATGTCTCCTAATCCAAGAACAGCCGAGCCGTTTGTCGCGATGCAAACGGTATTGCCTATGCATGTATATTTTTTTGCGGCTTCAGGATGCGCAACAATATAATTACAAACCCTGGCAACGCCGGGAGTATAAATCATGCGCAAATCATTGAGCGTTTCAACTTTAACTCTTGGTTTTATTTCTATCTTTCCGCCCTTATGCAGATTTAAAACCTCATCCTGTACCTGTAATATTTTGTAACCCTTAAGCTTTCTTACGACAGCTATTGCCGAGCTAAAATGATTCTCATCATCAAAAAAAGCCGTTATGTCCCTTACGATATAGTTTGAAGTAAGCTGTATTTTGGTAATATCGCCTAAAGTAGCGTTTTGCATTCCAAGCTCAAGGGCAAGAGTGCCAAGTGCTCCGGGAACGTCGGGAATTCTAAATCTTATTTTCTTAACCACCTTATGTGAATATTTCTCTGTTGCTGACATTTTAGCTCCTTATGTTTTCTAAATTATGCTGCGTTAAAAGACACCCCTCAAAACAAAGATATTTATTATAACGGTTTTGCCTGGCTTAACAAGTAAAATTTAAGCCTGAAAAGCTCTGTTCTAACGCCTGCCGCTGCCCTCTTTTTGCAGCGCAAAAGAGCGCAAACAATAAAAACCCTCTCTTAAGTTGAGAGGGTTTTTATTCCATTGAAACAGCTATCTGATTTTCCTAGCAGCAGCCCGCTTCTTTGCCGCAGCTTCCTTCGCACTTTGCTTCTTTGCCGCATTCCTGCCGCATACAAATTTCTTTAAGTTTTGCCAGTTGTTCCCTGGAAAACATCTTCTTTAGATCAACAAAAGCCTGAATAAATTTTTTCGCGCCTTCCTGCTTTAAATCAATTTTTTTATCAATTAATTTATTCAGCGCAGCCGCATCGGGATTCTCCGCCCACAATCCTGCCATAATATCCAAAGCAATTGTTTCGGTTTCAGCTTCATTCTTTATCATCAGCTTCTTTGTTTCAATTTTAAGAGCCGCTATCTTCCTGACATCGTTATCGGAGAATTTAAGCTCTTCCTGATTTTCCCAAGCATGACGCGCTATGTGAAAAAAAATACTGCACAAACATTTCTTATGCATAATACACCTCCTTTGTAAGCTATGAATTTTCGCTCCCCGAAAATTCTTTTATTAAAATATTTCTTTTTTATTTTAATTTGAGCTTACGGTTTACAATAGAGGCTGATTCTTTCTTCCAATGACCTTTTTCTACTCTTTTCAAAGAAAAATAAGGAGGTTTTAAATAAAATATCGGATATTACGGGGCAGGTTAAATTATCTTAATGCGCCATTACCTTGGCAGAGCCGGTTTTTGGCTTTTTAAGCAAAAATACAAGAGGGATAACGCAGAGCATTATAACGGTAGAAAAATAAAACGCATCGGTAAAGGAAAATAAATTTGACTGCCTCATTAACTGCTGGTAAACCACGCCGTTTGAAGCAGCCAAGCTGGCTGTGCCGGTTTTAGCAGCCAGAACTTCTGCGCTGTTATATATGCCCATCTGGTATTTTGCGTCAAACGGATTTAAGTGTTCAGTAAAGCGGAACTGATGGAACTGCGCACGCCTGGCAAGAAGAGTTGTCATAACGGCAACACCGAAGCTTCCGGCGATATTCCTTAAAAGATTAAATATGCTGGTTGCGTTACCCATTTCTTCTTTCTTAATGGTGCTGAAAGCCAAGCTGGCAAGAGGCACAAAAATAAGCCCCATGCCTACACCCATAAGAATTCTTGAAAGCGCGATAGTATTAAAATCAATATACAAATTAAACCGCGACATTGTGAATATGGAATAGGCTGTGATAACAAGGCCTGAAGCAAGCACGGTTTTTGGGTTAACTTTGGAAATTAATCTTCCGGCAATAGGCATTGTAATCAGCGTTGCCACTCCTCCCGGAGCAAGAGCCAGCCCCGCGAGAAAAGCAGTATAACCCATTAACTGCTGCACAAAAAGAGGAAGCAAAAGTATGCTCCCAAAAAGCACAAAAAAGGCGGCGCATTGGATAATGTTTGCGCTACTAAAAGAAACGTCTTTAAATTCCCGTAAATTAAGAATCGGCTCCCTGGTTTTAAGCTCAACAATAACAAACAATATTAAGGAAACTGCGGATATAACAGCCAGCCTTGTAATAAAAACCGAAGAAAACCAGTCCTCGCGCTGGCCTTTATCAAGGATAATCTGAAGAGCGCCTATGCCGACGGCAATAAGGCCTATTCCCCAGTAATCAATTTTTTCTTTTATGCGCTTTAAATACGGGGGGTCTTTTATAAAAAGCATTATTATAATAACGGATAATATTCCTATGGGGATATTCACATAAAAAATCCAGTTCCATGACCAGTTATCAGTTATCCAACCGCCCAATACAGGCCCTACTATCGGCCCAAACATAACACCGACGCCGAATATCGCCATTGCCGTGCCGTATTCTTCCGGGGGAAATGTTTCAAGAAGTATTGCCTGAGAAATCGGTTGAAGCGCTCCTCCGCCTATCCCCTGCACGACGCGGAAAAAAACAAGCATTGCGAGGCTGGTTGCGCTTCCGCACATAAAAGAGCTGAAGGTGAAAAGCGCTACCGAAAATATAAGGTAACGCTTGCGCCCGAAAACACTGCTAAGCCATCCGGTTAAAGGAATAATGATTGCGTTTGATACAAGATAAGCGGTAATTGCCCAGGTAGCCTCATCAATGCCCGCTGAAAGGCTTCCGCGTATATGGTCAAGCGATACATTGACAACAGAAGTGTCAATAACTTCAAGCAGAGTCGGAAGCACAACAGACAAAGCAATAATCCATTTGCTCATCTTATTTATCTTTGGTAATTATAGAAGGGACGCAGGACATCCCTATACGCAGTATATGTTCCTTGTCGGTATTTTTATCAAAAACTATTTTAACGGGTATTCTCTGGACAACCTTAACATAATTGCCAAGCGCGTTCTCCGGAGGAAACAACGAGAAAGCCGCGCCTGTGCCTGCCATAATACTGTCCACTCTTGCGGTAAAAATTTTACCCGGATAAGTATCAACTTTTATTTCAACCTTTTGCCCGTCTCTTACGTTCTTTAACTGCGTTTCTTTGTAATTGGCAACCACCCAGATATCGTCAAGCGCAATAACTGCCATAAGCGGTTGATTAGGTTGTATCTGATTGCCAATTTCAACTGCCTTCTTGGTCACATACCCGTCAGAAGGAGCATATATTTTTGTGTAGCTCAAATTGCGTTTTGCTATCATAAGCTGCGCCTTGGCAGCTTCTATCTGTGCATTTGCCAGGTTATAAGCAGTAAGGGCGTTTTCATAGCGCTCTTTCGGATAAACTTCCTGCTTATAAAGTGCTGCTGCCCGGTTTTTGTCCCGTAGGGCCTGGTCAAACGCTGCCTGGCGTATGTCAAGGTTAGCCTGCGCTTCATTTACTTTTAATTTATAATCCACAGGGTCAATTTCAACAAGAACATCTCCTTTTTTGACTATTTGATTATCGCGCACATTCACCTCTTTAACTGTCCCAAAAATCTTAGGCGCAATACTGTGTATTCTTCCCTCTATATACGCATCATCTGTTGTAACGCGCTTTAAATTACTATTAATATAAAGGCATGAAATTACGGCTGACAGGATACAAGCGATTACGAAAAAACCAAACAATTTTCTTTTTTTGATATTTATTTTCATTGTTTCTCCTTTTCAATTTTTTCGTAAATAGATTTAAGATCCTGCCCCATGGCATACATAAGTTTAGCGTAATTACGTTTAAGCCCATAGTCGGCGCTGAAATAATTTGTCTGCGCCTTTGTCTCAAGGGCAATGGCTGCCAGCACATCAGTAGGCGTAGCGCTGCCGTTATTATATTTAACCCTGTAGAAACGGACATTCTCCCCTGCCTGCTCAAGAGCGTCTCTTGCAACAATAACCTCTTCGCAGGCATTCTTAAGGCCGAAGAAGCTGTCTTCAATTTCAAATTTTATATCCTCAATAAGTTTATTTTTTTTCTCTTTAAGCTGTTTTTGCAGCGAACGCTCCTTAAGAACCTCTGCCTTGGCTGCTCCGCCGTCGTAAAAATTCATCTTAGCGCCCAAATTAACCGATAGATTATCCTCGTGCACCTGATATTTATTCTGATTATAGGTATAGCCTCCTTCGGCAAAAACAACCGGTAGATTTTCTACCTGTTTCGCTTTCTCGGAAAAGAAAGACGCTTTTATGCTGTTGCTGTAAAAAGTAATCTCCGGCCTTTTTACTTCAGCTTCCTTCCATGCGCCTTCAATCTCCGGAAGCTGCGGCGACTGCATTTGTATATCCTGTAATCCTATATTTTCCCTTAAGGGAAGCGCGAGAATATTATTAAGGCGGGCGGTAGCCACTTCCCTGTCGTTTCTCGCGGCAATTAATTTTTGCTTTGCGTCAGCGAGCCTCACTTTGGTAGGAAGTAAATCATTTCTCACCACCACTCCCTGCTCGTATAAATGCTCGGTATCCTTAAGATAAGACTCAAGGCTTTCCATTTCTCTTTGCGCTACAACAATCATTTTTTCCGCTTCCAGGACATTAAAATACGCAATTAGAAATTCCAGAGTAGCTACCCTTTTAACGCTTTCAGTATGCGCTTGCGTGGCTTTCCACAGCTCTTTTGATGCGCGGTAATTGGAAAGGCTTTTTCCGAAATCAAATAAAGTCTGGTAGACATCTACACCGAATGAAAACGGGTCCTTATCGGAAACTGCAAATGCGTCTGAGCCGAATTTCATTTTATCTTGAAACCTGTTATAGGTTTTAACAGCAGTTACGTTAAGATTAGGAAGCAGCACAGAGCGTGAAACCAACGTATCCTGATAAGCCATCTCATTATCCGGTATAGTTACCTTAATAAGGCGGTTATCGCTAAGAACCATCTGAATACCCTGGGATATAGAAATATTTTTTTTATCTTCCTGCCCTTTTTTTGCGGCAACATCTTCTGCGCAAATGCAATGCGGATTATACGCCGCCACAAGAAACAGAATAATTGCCGCTCTTTTAAATTTCATTTATTTTTTCCAACTCCATTCACAAATATATCAAAAATAAACTCAGAAAGCCCGCTTAAAGCGCTGCCTGCCTTGGGGGTATTCTTAAACCAGTCAAAAACTACCGACATAATAATAGAAAAAAAGATTTCTGCTATCTGCTTTGAGCCGTAATTATCCGTTATTATCCCCTGTGCCTGGCCTGTCTTGATTAAATATACCGTGAATTCCCTGTATTGCAATAGTACGGAAGGTTTTGAAAACTTTTCTTCTCTAACGGTCTGAAATTTGCTTCTTTCCGATAAAAATATCCCGAAAAAATCCTGGTTCTTCTCAAAAAAATCAAGTTGCCTGGCAATAAATATCTTAATTTTACTCTCTGCATCATCCACACTTTCTGTATCTTCTTTAACCGCAGCTATAAGGCATTTAATTTTTTCTTCAACAAGAGAAAAATAAAGCAAATCCTTGTCTTTAAAATACAGGTAAACTGTTCCTGTGGCATATTGTGCTTCCTTGGCTATATCGCACATAGTAGCCTCGTGAAAGCCCTTTAACGAAAATATGCGTTCGGCAGCTCTTAAAATATCCGACTTACGTAATTGCCTGTCCCTCTCTTTTCTGGTTAAAGTAATCATTTATCTCCTATAATGTATATCCATTTTATGAATATATATTCATAAAATGAATTTATCATTTGTTTTACAATATTGCAAGAGGTATTTTCAGTAATTTAAAGGAGGAATGTTGCTTAAGCTTTCGGGCTTCCGGGGCAATTTTACGGGCAGTGTAGAATTAAATGCTGGCATTTGAAACAAATTCTCTTTAAATTAACGGTATATTCTTAAGGCTGATATGCAATCCTCTGCTTGCCTAGGCAGGTTACAAATATTTAACAACCATATCCAGGGATTGCTTGTTTGGGCCCGGGTTTTGTTTGGCAGAGTATCCTATGGGTATAACCGCCATAAACTCGCCTTGCGGCTCTCCGAGAAACTCCAGAATATCTTTCTTGATAAGCACAAGCACTCCAAGCCAAACGCTTGCAATGCCAAGCGAAGTTGCCGCTATCAATAGATTTTCAACGGCTGCGGCAGAGCTTTGTATTTCCATAATCCTGAAGAAATCATGTCCTGTGTTTTTATCTATTTTAAATAATTCCGTTCCTCTTGAAATAAGCTGCCCTGAATTTGCCACTGCCACAACAACAGGCGCGGAAATAATGCTTCGCGATGCAAGGCGAAGAAGGGCAGAAGCAGGCTTTGGGAAATTACCGGCTTTTTCGCAGATAAGATTAACCAGTTCATTCTTCTTCTCTTTCTTAAGAATAATAAAACGCCATGACTGCTGGTTGTGCGCGGAAGGAGCCTGATTCGCGGCCTGAAGCAGGGTTTTAAGGTCTTCGTCTTTAATGTCCTTGCCAAGAAACATCCTTACGCTGCGCCGGTTTCGTATGGATTTCAGTGTTTCGTTTTTAGATAAATTGTTTTCCGGATCAGTCATGTTTTTAGTTGTTAATTTAAGCAGCTGTTTCTTTTTTGGCTTTTTTCCTTGCCTTAAGGATTTCAGTTACTGCCGGAATCACCGAGACAATTATGATTATTATGACGAATAAAGAAAAATTCTTTTTAACCACCGGGATATTACCGAAATAAAACCCTCCTATTGCAAAAATCGTAACCCACAATAATCCTCCAACAACGTTATAGATAAAAAAACGCCCGTAAGACATTCTCCCAACCCCTGCCACAAACGGGGCAAAGGTGCGTATTATCGGCACAAACCGCGCGATAATAATGGTTTTACCGCCGTATTTGCTGTAAAATTCATGAGTGCGCTCAAGGTATTCTTTTTTAAAAATTTTTGATTTCTCGTTTTTGAAAAGTTTTTCTCCAAAAAAATGCCCCACTGCATAATTAACGCTGTCGCCGATTATCGCAGCCGAAGCCAGAATAACGAAAAGCCAAAATATGTTAAAGGCTCCTGAGGCAGCAAAAGCGCCTGCGGCAAAAAGCAGAGAATCTCCCGGCAAAAACGGAGTAACCACAAGCCCGGTTTCAGCAAATATAATCCCAAAAAGTATAAGATAAGTCCATACGCCGTAGTTTTGTATGAGACTGTTTAAATATACGTCCAAATGAAGTATTGTTTTAATTATTTCCTGAAGCATTGTAAAATAGAGCCCTCCTGTTCATTAAAATAAATTATTTCCCGCTCCTGATACAAAATACACATTACAATTATAACGGAATTGCCTACGTAAACAAGCAAATTAAAAAAATTAGCTGAAACGCTTAACCGTTTATATCAATTACCGTGAAAGGCCGTTAACAGGTTTATAAAGATTTTCGGCTGGTAAGGCACTAAAACGACATGCCGGACTGGTCAAAATTATAAAAGCTTCCGTAAGCTTCATCCTGGTCGCTGCCATTTATCAATTTTGTCAGATTTTGATGGTCGGACCATTTTTTTATTTGTTCAGGCGTTAATATCGCGCCTAGCTTTTTATTCTCTTTCTCTCTCAACTCCTTAAGCTTTGCGCGAAGCAGGCTCTTGTCAATTGTTCCTTTATCCATAAAATCCTTTATATACTGTCTGCGCTTTGCTGTATATTCTCTGACAATCGGTTCTATTGAAGCGGTTTCCTGCGGGGTTAGATGCAAAACTTTTTCCATTTTCAAAACTATGTCATAAGCCTCATTGATTTTCTGCGCGCACAAAGGCAATGCAAATAAAAAAGAAAAAATCAGAAAATTACATAAGAACTTATTTTTCATGGTTATTTAACAAGCGGGGCAAAAGCAAATTTCCTGTTCAATGCTTTAAAGCCTTCAAACCACGCCAAACTTATGCTACCGCCCAAGAAGGCAATTAACAAGTCATCTACTGCTAAAACTGAGAAATGAAAGAGGTTGCGTAAAGCCGGAACATAAATCACCAAAGCAAGCGCGGTTAAGGCTCCGAACACAACGCCCAATAAAGCTTTGTTTTTTTCTTTCAGGATAGCGGATATATTCTTTGACCAGGAAAGGTTTGTTATGATCAATATTACGTTAGCAAAAACCAGTGTAGCAAAAGAAAGTGTGCGCGCCTCAAGCTCGCCTTTTTTAAAATATAACGCTCCGGCAAACACCGCAAATACAACAGCTAAGATGCTTATTCCCTGCAAAAGGCTGAAGATAAATGCCCTTTTGTTAAACAAAGACTCACGTAAATTGCGCGGCGGCCTTTTCATTATGTCTTTTTCTTCGGGGCAGGCTTCAAAAACAGTTGAGCACGCCGGGTCAATAATTAATTCAAGAAAAGCTATATGAGCCGGAAGCAAAACTATCGGCAGCTGAAATAAAACCGGCAAGAATGACATCCCTGCGATAGGTATGTGTATGGCAAAAATATAGGCAATTGCTTTTTTTAAGTTATCAAAAATCCTTCTGCCTAATTTAACAGCTGAGACTATGGAAGAAAAATCGTCATTAAGCAATACAAGCGCTGAAGCTTCGCGCGCCACATCCGTGCCGCGCTCGCCCATGGCAATACCGATATTGGCTGCTTTAAGCGCGGGAGCGTCATTTACTCCGTCTCCGGTCATCGCCACTATCGCGGTATTTGCCTTTAAAGCATTTACAATCGCCAGCTTCTGCTCCGGGACAACCCTGGCAAACACATTAATAGTTTTTATTTTTTCTCTTAGCTCCAAATGGCTCATTGCCTCAAGCTCCGGGCCGGTTATATACTCCCGGGCATTTTTTAATCCTATTTGTTTTGCAATATAAGTAGCCGTTCCCGGATAATCTCCGGTTATCATAATAACCCGCATTCCAGCGTCATGCGCCTCTTCAATTGCCGAAGGAACAGTTGCGCGTACCGGGTCAATAAAACCAAGCAAACCCAAAAATTCAAAAGCAAAATCATGCTGAATATCAGGAAGTTCTGTCTTTTTAAAAGAAGCCTTGGCAACGCCTAAGATGCGTAAACCCTTGTTAGCCATTTCTTCTATATATTCCAAAAGCTCCTTGTGCTGTGCTCCATTAAAATGGCAGAGATCAGCTACTGCTTCAGGAGAACCTTTCGCGGCAATAATATAATTCTGCTTATCAGGGGATTCCCATACGTGGGATAAAGCAAGAAGCTCTTTGGATAAAGGATACTCCTTAATCAGTTTCCAGTTTTTATGGATATGCTCGGAATCTGACAAATAGAATTCGCCTACGCGTTTTACCTCTTTCTCAATAGGGTCAAAAGGATCCTTCTGGCTAGCCAGAATAGCATACTCTGCAAGCGGATGCACTATTTCCGGCAAAGTATCAGTTTTTACCGTATCAATATCATAATAAGCGCCATTGACACACAGAGTATTTAAGTGCATTGCGTTAAGCGTAAGCGTACCTGTCTTGTCAGTGCAGAGAACCGTTGCTGCGCCAAGAGTTTCTATCGCCGGGGTGCGGCGCGTTAAAACCTGGCTTTTGGAGATTCTCCAGGCTCCTAAAGTAAGAAATATTATTAATACTACCGGAAATTCCTCCGGCAGCATTGCCATGCTTAAAGTTAATCCGGAGAGTATTCCGTGCAGCCAGTTTCCTTTGGTAAGCCCGTAGATTACAACCACAAGCAGACAAAGGATTATGCCTGCAACGGAAAAATTGCGGACAATTTTCCCGGTTTCTTTCTGCAGCAAAGTATCTTCTTCGCGGATATTCTGCAAAGCCTTGCCGATTTTACCCATTTCTGTATGTATGCCTATGGATGTTACCTTAGCAACACCCCTGCCTGCCACAACAAGCGTACCTGAGTAAACAAACGGCAAATCATCTCCGCCCGGGCGTTTGGCTGCTTCTTTTTTATCCCATTCTGTCTTACGAACCGGCACAGACTCGCCTGTCAGCAAAGATTCATCCACCGACAAATTAGAACAAGACAAGACTACCGCATCCGCAGGAACGCGGTCCCCTTCTTTTAATATAATAATGTCGTCCTTAACCACTTCTCTTCCGGAAATTCTTTTTTGCTGGCTGTCGCGAATAACCAGGGCCCTTGGGCTTGAAAGGTCGCGCAATGCCTCAAGCGTCCTTTCTGTTTTTCTTTCCTGATAAAAAGTAATGCCTATAACCACAAACACAAAAGAAAGCAGCATCAGGGCATCTTTTGGCTCTCCCAAAAACAGATAAATAAGGCCGCTGCCTATCAACAAGAGCAGCATCGGCTCTTTTATTACATTGAAAAATATCAGGAAGGCGCTGCGTTTTTTCTGCGAAGGAAGCTCATTAAAGCCGTGCGCTTTGAGCCTTTCCTCCACTTCCTTTTCAGAAAGCCCGTTAATTTTATTTAAATTAAAAATATCATCCATATTTACCCTCTACGAATTAATACAACCAACCTAATATAAATACTTTTGTTTTTTAATGCTAAACGAAGTGTTTGTGGAAAAATCCCGGGAAGGGATATACGGTTTATTTTTTGTAAGATTTAATAAATAAAAAAAGGAAGAATAAATCTTCATATTCTTTCCGGGTTATCTGAAATATCAAGGAAGTCCCGTAGTTTTCGCTACTGCCTTAACCGGCCCGGTATGAAGACCTGCTCTTCCTAATTAACTTTGATTTTAAATGTTAGCTTTATTTTGTCAAGAAAAAATGTAATTTTTCGAGTTTTTTTGCAGCAACCAAATATAACAAAATCTATTTCTATTTATTTTTCTGGTTTTGATCTCGTTTGGCCTGAAGCCTGCCATGAATTATTGCATAAACAATCAAAGAAAAAAATGCTGCTGCAATTATCAGCACCGCTAAATCAGAAGAAGTATTCGTCAGCATTATGCCTACCTCCTATTTTGATTTTTTGAAGGCCCTTTAGAAATTTTTCCCTCAAAACCCTGTTTAAATGCTGCCCTAAAACAAAAAACAGCTAAACCTATAATAAAACCCCATGAAAGTATCATAAATATCCAGCCGCTAAGCTTCATCTTCCTCCTTTTTTGTTGTCTATTCTTTCTGCCGGGTCGTCATTGAAAAAACATATGGAAAACTGAATAAAAATAAAAAGCCTCCACCCTGCACCTTAATGCAAGATGGCGGCCCGACCATCCTAATACCTCCTGAGAATATTCTCAGGACCCAAATACCGATATGCTTATTTCCCTACACCAACCAAACAATTATTTTACTCTACGAAATATTTTTGCTATTTTAAGAAGGGCTTTCGTAAGGCTCTTCCTGCGCGGGCTAACCTCAGCGAATACGCTTTCTATTTCTTTTCCGATCTGGACATTGATAGACTCCGATTTCTTTGTTTCAAGTATTTGAGATGGGTAGACGCTTCTGTGCCCGGTTATAAGAAAACTCACCACGCAGGCAACCGTAGCATACGGAGCGATGCTTGTTCCAAACAATTCCATAGCCATAATGCTTGCCGCGATTGGAGTATTGGCTGCGCCCGCAAGAACACTAACCAACCCTATTGCAGCGAAAGTAGCAGGATCCAGTCCAAAAATAGAAGCGAATAAAGTACCCGAAGTGGCTCCGATAAAAAATATTGGAGTTACTATGCCGCCGGAACCGCCGAAACCAAGGGTTGTACTTGTGTAAACTATTTTAACTATAAAAGCATACCACGCCGTTTTAACGCCGTTTAAGGAGTTCTGTATGGTATCCAAGCCAAGGCCAAGATATTCTTTTGAGAATGCAAAAGTAAGGCCGGCCAACACAGAACCGCCGATGAATCCCTTCAGAGGTTGCCACAATTTTAATCTTTTGGACAATTTTTCTGTTCGCTTAAATATTCCAACAAGCAAAACCGAACACAACCCAAAGAAAACTCCGGCAAATATAATCTTGATAAAAAATCTATCGCTGAAAACAGGAACGAAGGCTATCGGATGATAGAAATATGTTATGCCCAAAGACGAAGAAACATGGTAGCTGATAATGCCCGCTATAAAAGAAGGCAATAGCACATCGTATAAAATAGCCCCTATGAACAGGACTTCAACGCCGAAAATAGAACCTGCTATGGGCGTTCCAAAAACGGAAGCAAAACCGGCGCTTATACCGCAAATTACCAACTTCTTACGATCGTTATCGTCAAATTTAAAAATATCAGCGAAAACCGAAGAAAAACCTCCGCCTATCTGAGCGCAAGGCCCCTCTTTGCCAGCTGAACCGCCGGCGGCTAATGTAATTATTGTGGCAACCAGCTTTACCGGAATAACAATAGCTTTTATTTTGCCTGCACGTTTGTGAATGGCTTCTATAACTTTTTCTGTTCCGTGTCCTTGTGCATCCGGAGCTAAATATTTAATTATTAAAGCGCTAAGAAACATGGCCAGCGGGAGAAACAAAAAATAATAAGGGTATTTTCCAGAAATACCTATGCTCCAATTCAATATTTTCAAGAATGCGGTAGTGGAAAAGCCCACTATCACCCCAGTAATGGTGGCAAGGAAAACCCATTTGATTACGCTGATGAACAAAACTGTTTCTTCTTTTAATCTTCTACGCATTTTTTATGGTTATTTCATAAATAAACTAAGTCTTCTTTGTGATATAAGGAAAGAAATAAAAGCATATACTCTTTGAGATGCCGCGTCAATAGAAAATTACTTCGGACATGCTCCCTGCCATTTTCTCCCAATTTCCTGGCATAATCAGGGCTGTTTAAGAGCTGCTTTAAGGCAAACGCTGCACCATCAACAGAATGGCAAAGTAATCCGGAATATTTATGTTTTATCTGCAAAGGTATTCCGCCGACAGCCGATGCGACTACCGGCTTTGCTTTCCAAAGAGCCTCAGTAACAGTTAATCCAAACCCTTCCCTCAAAGATTTTTGAATAATAATAGCCGCGGCTCTTTGCAATGCGTTAACCTCCAAATCGTTTTGCTGCAATAGTAAAATATGGACGTCCTTGTCTTCGCTCGCTTTCTCTTTTACCTCCTGAAAAACCTTTGTACCTTCAGGGTCGTCTTTAGCTCCTCCCCCTGC
>JAQTUC010000019.1 GCA_028710385.1 Candidatus Omnitrophota bacterium | reverse complement strand
CGCTTTCTCCTGGGCAGCGCGGGATATGCACTGTCAGAATAAATAAGGATGGCAGGCTTTATTCGCTTGGATACGGTAATCCAATAGCTGTAAATGTTGACCCGATTGAAAAGAAGCCTTTTTTCCACGTGCTTCCCGGAACCTCGGCTTTTTCTATAGCAGTTGCCGGCTGCAATATGCGCTGCCTTTTTTGCCAGAACTGGCAGATATCCCAGTCCAAACCGGATGAAACAGAGAATTACGATATGCAACCGATTGATGTTGTAAATGCCGCCAAAAATGCCGGCGCGCCTTTTATTGTTTATACTTACACTGAACCCACTGTGTTTTACGAATATATGCTGGATGTATGCAAATTGGCTAAATCCAACGGTTTAAGAAACGGCATGCATAGCTGCGGCTACATAAATGAAGAGCCTTTAAAGGAGCTCCTAAAGTATATGCACGCGGTTAATATAGACCTTAAGGGTTTTAACAGGGAATTTTACAATAAAATGGGTATGACGGCGGAGCTTGAGCCTGTACTTGAAACTCTTAAAACAATCAAAAAAGAAGGAGTCTGGCTTGAGATAACCAATCTAATAATACCGGGACAAAACGATAACCCTGAAGAAATACGTAAAATGTGCGTTTGGATAAAAGAAAATCTTGGAGATGAAGTTCCTTTGCATTTCAGCCGCTTCATGCCTTCTTTTAAGCTTCAAAACCTGCCGCCTACGCCTGTAAATAAACTGGAAGAAGCGTATAATATAGCAAAAGAGGCGGGTCTAAAATATGTATATATAGGCAATGTTCCGGGGCATCCCCGCGAAAGCACGTATTGCCCTAATTGCAAAAAAGTGGTTGTCAGCCGCATAGGCTACAGCATTATTAAGAATAATATAAACAATGGTAAATGCGGGTTTTGCGGGTACAAAATAGCGGGAATTTGGGAGTGAAATGATTCAAGACACATTAATCACAGCTCTTCAGCTTTTTGCGATAGGTTTTACCATGAACATATCCGGGCCGTGCCTTTTGTCGTGCACGCCAATACTTGCGACTTACATTGCCGGCACGCAAAAAAAGTTTTTGCGCGCGTTTCTTGATGTTTTTATTTTTTCTACCGGCAGGCTTATCGCTTATATGTTCCTTGGGTTTTTGGTTGTTGCTTTTATGGGGTTCTTCAAACAGTTTATGCATACGGAAACAAGGCTGCTTTTTAATTCAATAGCAGGCATAATAAGTGTTTTCCTCGGCTGTATCATTGTATTATCAAGAAATAAAAAATCCTGGAGCTGTAAATTTCTGGATGGGGTTTTCGGCAGGGGAAACATTTTTGTGCTTGGTTTTATAATGGGCGTAATACCGTGTTTTCCGCTTACAATATTGTTATTTGAAATCGGTATCATGTCTAAAAACTCTTTTGTGGGCATGTTCTACGCATTTTTCTTCGGGCTTGGAACTTTTGCTTCAACTATGCTTCTTCTGGGCGGTTTTTCCGGATTGGTGTCAGGAGTGCTTAGCAAAATTATAAAATCAGAAAAATCAAGGCTTGTTCTTCGGGTTATATGCGCTATATTGCTTATTGCTCTGGGGATAAAATTATTGTTTAGGTAAAGATTTGGTTATTTTGTCGGCTGGTTTTTATTCTGCTTACGTTTAATCTATGAACACTCGTTTAAACCGCACAGTAGGATTGGCAATAGTTTTTTCAGGTTTCTGCGGGCTCTGCGCGCAAATAATATTTATACGCGAATTTTTAATTATTTTTTACGGGAATGAGCTTTCTATAGGTTTTATTCTGGCTGCGTGGCTTTTTTCGGTTGCAACAGGCAGTTATTTTTTCAGCCTGTTTTCAAAGAGAATAACGCATAAAATTACCCTGTTTTCGGTTTGTCTTGTCCTTCTTGGTTTACTTCTTCCTGTCTGTATTATCCTTATACGGCTTTCAAAGGTAATAATGAATTTTAACCCGGGAGAAATTGTTCCGCTTTTTGCTGTTGCCGTAGCCGGCTTTGCGTTTCTTTTTCCCGCGTGCGTATTATTTGGATATATATTTGCTTTGGCATGCAGTATTTACCAGCCTAAAAGCGGCATTGCTGCGGGGAAAATAATAAATGTATATATTCTTGAAGCGCTAGGTTCCTGCATAGCCGGGCTTATTGTCAGCGCCTTCCTTGTGCCTTTGTTTGATGCGCTTGAAATCGCGGTTTTTACTTCTACCCTAAGTTTTCTTTGCGCGCTTTTTCTGGTTTTCTTAGCCAGAGAAAGGTTTAGGAAATTTCTAATGTTCGTTTATGTGGGAATTATTATTATATTTTCGTTATTTTTGACAACGTCCGGAATTACGAAACTTAATTCTTTTCTGGGCAGATTGCAATGGAGAGGATACGAGGTTGTTGCTTCGGGGAATTCGGTTTACGCTAATATAACAGTAGCGAAGCGAGGAGCTCAAACGGTATTTTTTGAAAACGGCCTTCTTTTATCCGCAATGCCAGGCAATAGAGAGATTGCAGAACACAGCATTCATTTTACATTGCTTGAACATCAAAATCCCAAAAATATTCTTTTAATCGGAGGCGGCACCGGCGGGTTAATTAATGAGATACTAAAATATCCCGTCGGCCATGTTGATTATCTGGAGATTGACCCTTTAATTATAAAATTTTCAAAAAAATACCTTCCGGAGGGCATCAAAAAAAGCCTGGAAGATAAGCGCGTAAGCATATTAAACGTAGATGCGAGGTTCTTTGTGAAATCTTCCGGAAAGAAATATGACTGTATCATTATCCATTGCGGTTCCCCGCTTACCGCGCAATCAAACCGCTACTATACGGCAGATTTTTTTACGCAGCTTAAGGAAAGATTAAACGATGGCGGAGTTGTTTCGCTCTCGCTTAATTCCTCAGAAAATTACATAAATAAAGAATTAAGGGATTTTCTGCGCTCTATATATGTTTCTCTTCGTGAAAGTTTTGCCGATGTAAAAGTAATTCCCGGCAATGAAGCTTATTTTATCGCTTCGGATGGCGGCAATTATGCTACTTATAATTATAAAGAATTATTACAGCGCCTTAAAGAGAGGAACATAGAAACAAAATATGTGCGTGAATACTATTTGTTTTCTGTTTTGTCCAAAGAGAGGGTTTCTTATATAGAAAATATCCTTGATGGGAAAACAAAAATTCTGCCGAATTACGATTTTAAGCCAGCCGGATATTTCTATAACCTGATATTTTGGACAACATATTTCAGGGACTCGGTATTTACCTGGCTTCTTAAAGCCGCAAACTTTGTTAATATATGGTTAATTTTTATATGCTTTGTGTTCGCTGTTGGATTAGCGGGGTTGACGGCGGGGCGTTTAAATTTTCAGAGGAGGATTGCTCTTTTTTCTGTTTTTATAACCGGTTTTAGCGCAATGTGTTTTCAGATTCTGATTTTATTTTCTTTCCAGATTATTTACGGTTATTTGTTTTATAAACTTGGATTCATCCTGACTGCGTTTATGTCCGGGCTTGCTTTGGGCGGTTATTTTTCGCGAAAAAATATGCCAGCCGGCGATGCATCTGAAAAGCTTAAGTTTGTCCAGTTGCTGCTTTCCTGCTTTGCGCTCATTTTGCCGCTTACAGTTACCTGGCTTATGGGAGCAAAATCTTTTTTAGTAAATGAATTGGGAGAAAATATTATTTTTATGCTGCTTCCTGCGTTGTGCGGTGTTTTAACCGGAATGCAATTTGCTTATGCGAATAAAGTTTGCCTTAAGATTGAAGACGAACCGGGAAGATTGGGAGGTTTAACCTATGCTTTGGACCTTCTGGGTTCGTGTGTGGCTGCGTTTGCAACCGCAGTGTTTTTCATTCCTGTTTTTGGTGTTCTGCAAACCTGTCTGTTTGTCTGCGGCATTAACCTGGTTGTCTGGATTTTTTTATCCATCAATCCGGGCAAACCTTGAACTAAAATCCAGCCAACCGTATCGCCCAGGTTGCAACCACCGCAAACAAAAACAAATAAGCCCAGGCCCCGTGCCTAAGCCACAAGGGAATTCTTCTTAAAGATAAATAAATAATCATTATAGCCATTAATAGTACGGAAAGAGGATTGAAGGAAACCGCTTGCGCGAATTTTAACTGGCCCAGAGCAAGAAACGCCCTTGTTGAGCCGCAAAACGGGCAGTCAAAACCGGTTAAAAGGTGAAACAGGCATAATTGGAATTTTGGTAAAAGGAGAAGGACATCTATCTTAAAAATATACAAGGCAATACCAGAGACAAGCGAGCATGCCAATATAGCACCGCAGAGTATGCGCAAAATAAAAGAAGAAGAGAAATACGCAATTTTCACTTTTTATTTTTTTACTGTCTGCCGAAATAAGCCTTGGTGTTAGGCTTAATCCAAAAAATAAGAAGCGGTATAGTTATAGGTAAACAGCAACAGCTGGTCATTCCAAGGCAAATCAGCACCAAATTATACACCCAGGCGCCGGGAGTAGGTTTGAGAAACAAGGCTACTAAATAAACAAAGAAGAAAATTACGCCGAATATTGAATAAATCGGCCCGGCAAATGTAGCTTCAATTATTCTATCGCTTTCTCCGGATAATTGCGCCAGCTTCGGATAAGCAAAGCCCAATGCTATAACGCATGCATACATTATGCACATTAAAATACAGTAAACAACGAACCACGTGCAAACCTGTGGCTTTTCTGCCTGCGTTTCCATGCGTACCTCCTTGGTTTTACTGATTTTTATTGAGGATTATCCGAATTTCGCCCCTTAAAAAAATATATCACCTTTGCTGTCAAATGCAAAGATTATTGTATAATTCAACGGTTGTATTATAATATCAAAACGCATATATTTTGCGAATATACTTGAGGTAAATATTAATATGTCAAAAGAACTCTTACTTGTTGGTGACAAAGTTTTAATTGAGCCTGACGAGGGCGAAAAAACCGAATCAGGGCTTTATCTGCCTCAAAACGTCCGCGAAAAAGAAAAGGTCCAGACAGGTAAAATTGTGCAGGCCGGGCCGGGATACCCTGTTTATGACCCAGCACTTCTTGAGGATGAGCCATGGTCTACCAGCACTTCCAAAAAGAAATATTTTCCGCTTCAGGCTAAAACAGGAGATTACTGTATATTTCTGCGCGATCAGGCAATTGAGATTACTTTTAACAAAAAAACATATATGGTTGCTTCCCAGTCGGCAATTCTCGTGCTCATGAGGGATTCCGGTAATTCCGAAATAAACAGCATGGAACCATAACCAAATACTAAACCTATATGAACAAAATTAAATATCTGCTTGTTGTCCTGTTGTTGACAGCCTTAGGTGTTGTTTTTTATGAGTTTGGGTATAAGCATTTCCTTGAAAACCAGATTTTAAAGCAAATTATCAACCGTCTTAACGCAGATTCCCGCGTTGCAGAGGCCATAGTTACGAACGTAAGGCATGACGCGCTTAAAAACTGTGATTTTACTACAATAAAATTTGTTGAATTTGACGTTAAAGGCAAACCGCTTAAGCCTAAATATTTTACTTTTTCCGGAAATATGATTCAATTCCAGTCGCTGGTTATCCGGTTTAATGATTCTTATGTTGAGGCCGGCGATAAGCTTCGCGGTAAAAGCATTTATCTTTTCTGGAAAATATTTATGCTGGATGGTAAAAATACCGAGGTTTTTAACCTTGCTGATGTGAACGAGGTGCCTGGCGGTTATAAAGTATCGGATTCCCGCAGCCGCTTTGAGGAAAAAGTATGGAAAAATTTCTGGGCCTACGCCTTAAGCTCAAAGGCTGGGCTTAATAACGGCATTAAAAACGCGCAGATAGAAGCTCCGGGTATGAAGTTTATTCCGGGGGTAATTTATACTATTAAAATAGAGCACGATGGCGGACTACGCATTGACACTTCAGAAATACCTGAAATATTAAAAGGCGAGAAGGTGCCTGCTAAATAATCTAAACAAACAATGCTTGGTAAATTTATTAAATTTTTTTTCCTGTTCTTTATCGTAATATTCCTGCTGGTTAGCATTCTTCGTAACTATATTATTAAGTTTTGTATAGAAAATTACGCAAGTAAAAGCTTAAAGGCGGAGTGCAAAGTAAATAATGTAAATTTGGGGCTTGATTTTCTGAGCCTGGACGGCCTCACCATAAAAACTGCGGATTCTGAATCAACCGCGAAGAATATAACGTTAAAATTTAAAACCCAGCAGGAAAAACCATTTTTATATATAAGCGCAATTAATCTTTCTGATGTTAATGTCAGAGTAAAATCTTTAGAAAAAAGCGCGGCGGCTGCGCAGAAACCAAAAGCCCTGCCTCTGAGTATTTTTTCAAAGCCTGTTTGGCTTGATTTTGAAAACATAAGTATTTTTTTAAAAAATAAGTCTCTGGAGCTAAGCACCAATTTCTCGTTTATTGCAGAAATAAGCCGCAATGCAATATTGCTTAAAGACGCTAAGGTAACCGATTTAGATGTGCGTTCGCAGGATTTTGAAATAACCAAATTAAATCTTAGAAAATTCAGAAAAGACAGGTATCTGATTGCGATTGCGGGTATCCGGATTAAGGACAGCAAATTTACCGATTTCTTTATACCCGTTAAAACAAATGTCAACCAGCTTTTGTTTCCCCGCGCAAAAAACCCATTCCTGGGGGATGCGGGATTTATCAGCGCGGAATGCAGTCTTAATGGCTATGATAGTTTGTGCGTTAGCGCAAAATTACAGAATGCGTCATTTGAAAAAATAATTGATGTTTTTGCGTCAGAGGAAGCGTCATTCAAGGGGCTTTTTGACGGTTCGTTGGAAGCCTGCGCCGACAAATTTACTCTCAGCAAATTCAAGGCCGATTTCAGCAATAAAGGCAGTGGTTTTATAAATATCAAGAAAGAATCTTCGTTCGTGTTTCTTAAAAGCTATCTTGATGAGCCTTCATACCGCGCTTTAATTGATAATTTTAAGAATTACGAGTATAATATAGGAGTTGTAAACGCAAACAAAGTAGATGATACGCTTAACCTCAACCTGGATTTTACATCCGATGCTATGGGTAAGCGCAATATTATTGTTAATTTCCATAATGTATCAGGAGGTAACCAATGAAAAAGGTGTTTTTTGTGCTTATGGCGGTTGCTCTTATAAGCTGCGCCAAAGTTAATCTTCAAACTTCCCAGCCCTTAAAGGTAGACATAAACATGCGCGTTGATGTTTATCAGCATGTCGCAAAAGACGTTGAGTCAATACAGGATCAGATTTACGGCTCAGACCAGAAACAGATAAACGCAATTCTATTTATGAGTGAAGCGTATGCCCAGGACTATTCTCAGGATGTTTCAGCAGCCATTGAGCGCAGAAAAGCAAGAAGAGACACTATTGAGAAGTATTTTGCAAAAGGCTATATAGGCGAGAATAAAGAAGGGTATCTTCAGTATATTACAAAGGACAACATACTCAGCGATTTAAAAAGTTCCATTG
The DNA here is from genome assembly GCA_028710385.1 of Candidatus Omnitrophota bacterium. GTDB lineage: Bacteria > Omnitrophota > Gorgyraeia > Duberdicusellales > 4484-171 > JAJYOP01. The sequence continues at coordinate 8,121 of JAQTUC010000019.1, read as the reverse complement.
AAAGCGCGATAGCAGAAGAAAATGCCGACAGAACGGCAATATACAAAGCAATTGCCCAGAAAAACGGCGTCAGCGTTTCAGAGACAGCCAAAGTATTTTTTGATGATGACTACAAAAGGGCGCCGAGCGGATACTGGTTTGAAGTTTCTGGAGGCTGGAAACAAAAATAAAACGGATGCGGTTATTCGTTTGCTTGATTGTCTTGTTGTTTTGCGGTTGCGCCAGGCTGGCGCATTTAGACGAATTGCTCACTCTTAAGAGCGTTAGTGACAGCCAGCGCGATATAGAGATTTATCTGGCGAAGCAGGAAAAAGGTTTCACCCGTTTGGAGGGCGATATAAAAAATAACCGCTTAAGAACGGGCGAGTTTAAGCGCGCCATAATTGAAAAATACAGCGAGCCGGTGCTTACGGAGAAACCGGAAACAGAAAAAAATAATATAAAAGAAATACTGCTTTACAGGCATCCTACCAATTACTTTAAATCAGACAGGATATACCTTTATTTTGATGCCGAAGGCAGGCTGGCTTCCTGGGAATTAAAGCCTGCTCAAAATTAAGGCGGCGACAGGCGAAGCCTAGGACTTTAAATATTTTATTGCTATCTTTGGGTTATTGTGTTATATTTAATTAATTTTTTGAAAAGTGGATTTTGGTCTAAAGAACGCATATAATAAGCTCAGCTTAGCTTTTTTGGTGCAACCAGGGCAAAATTTATCTAAAATGGAAAAAATTTGTTTAGAAGAGAGCGAGGATAGCCAGGAAACCGATAAAGTTTCTTCTTCTGCCAAAAATTCTCTAAAAAACCACAAAAAGATTACCCTATCAAATTGCGTTGTTTTATTTGATTTTGATAATACAATTACCCCCTTTGATGTTATTGATGATATTGTGGAGAAGTTTTCCATAAATGAAAAATGGCGCAAGATTGAAGAAGACTGGAAAAACGGTAAAATAGGCTCAAAAGAATGCCTGAAAAACCAGTTTAACGAAGTAAGAATTAAGAAAGATGAGTTTTCCGGTTATCTTTCAAAAATAAAAATAGACCAGGCTTTTTCTAAAATTCTCGCGCTTCTTAAACATTCCAAAGCCTCTGTGGCCATTGCAAGCGACAGCTGCTCCTTTATTATAGAGAGTATTCTCAAGAATAACGGCATAAGCGGCGTAAAAATCTATTCCAACAGATTAAAATTCAAGAAAGACAGAATTATCCTTGATTTTCCGCATTTCAACAAGAATTGCTCCAAATGCGCCAATTGCAAGAAAAGCCACTTGCAGAAAGCCGGCGGCAGCGATAAAATTTTTATATATATCGGAGATGGGCTTTCCGATATCTGCGCTGCAGGATGCGCCGACATTGTATTTGCCAAAGCAAGCCTGCTGGAACATTTCAAAAAAGAAAAAAAGAAGTATATTGAGTTTGATACTTTATCGGTTGTATACAACTATCTAAAGGAGATGGCTCAATGACAAAGAAATCTGATGTATTAACGAAGTCACAAAGTGAACTTTTAAAGCTGGAGGAGAAATATTGTTCCTGGGGCGATACTGTCCATTACTCAAAAGAACCGAAAATATTTGAGCGGGCAGAAGGCTCGTATTTATACGACGAGGAAAATGTAGAATACCTTGACCTTCAAATGTGGTATTCCGCGGCTAATTTCGGTTACGGAAATAAAAGGCTTAATAACGTGCTTAAAAATCAGATAGATAAGCTTCCGCAGCTTGCCTGCCAGTATCTGCATAAGGAAAAAATTGAATTAGCAACCAGATTATGCCAGCTTAACGAGGAAAAATTTGAAACAAAGGGAAGGGTGCATTTTAATGTCGGAGGAGCTTCTGCCGTTGAAGATTCAATGAAGCTCGTGCGCAATGAAACCGGAAAAAATCTGGTATTTGCCTTTTTTGGGAGCTACCACGGACGGACACTTGAGGCAAGCTCAATAACCTCAAGCTATCGTTACCGCAGGCGCTTCGGCCATTTCGGAAATCGCGCGCATTTCCTGCCTTATCCGTATTGTTTCAGATGCTTTTATGGAAAAACTCCGGAAACCTGCGGGTATTATTGCGTAAAACAATTTGAAAAACTTTTTGAGTCGGAATATTACTCTGTTTATGACGCAAAAGCTAATGAATGCGAATACGCTGCGTTCTATCTTGAGGCAGTGCAGGGAACCGGCGGCTATATAATTCCCCCAAAGGATTATTTTAAGCAGCTTAAGAAGGTTCTTGACCGGTATAAAATACTTTTAATTGACGATGAAATACAGATGGGTTTTTTCCGGACAGGAAAATTCTGGGCGATTGAAAACTTTGGCATAACTCCTGATGTTATAGTTTTCGGCAAAGCTCTTACGAACGGGCTTAACCCTTTAAGCGGAATGTGGGCAAAAGAGAAACTGATTTCTCCTGGAGTATTTCCTCCGGGTTCAACGCATTCAACATTCTCTTCAAATACTTTGGGAACCGCTGTGGGGCTTGAAACCTTAAAAATCATAGAAGACTCTGACTTTGAAGCAAGCGTCAACCAGAAAGGGCAGTATTTTGTAAAACAACTAAAAACCCTTCAGAAAAAATATCCTAACATAGGCGACGTAGACGGCATAGGCCTGGCGCTTCGCATTGAAATGTGCGAGGCTGACGGATTTACTCCCAACCGCGAGCTCACCGATAAAATCTGCGAAGTTGGTTTAAGCGGAAATTTATCCGCTCAGGGGAAAAAGCGCGGCCTTATATTGGACGTAGGCGGTTACTACAAAAACGTTTTTACTCTGGCGCCTTCGTTTTATATAACCAATAGCGAAATTGACCTTGCGGTTGAGCTTTTTGAAGAAGCTCTGGCTAAGGCGCTTAAGGCGTAAAGCCGTATGGCAGATTCGCTTTGTACGAGTAAAATACGTATATTGGATTTTGATGCAAGCGTTCTTGCTCAAGCCGCGCTTTTAGAGAAATACGCAAAACCGCCGTATTCTGCGCAAATAATAAGTTTTAAGGACATTGCGCCTTCCTGCCGCTATATTGCAACCAAAAAAACTCTTAGCCTTGTAAAAAAACGACTTGAGAACTCTTCCCGTAACGCAATAACCCTTTATGGCTCCGGAGATTTCCACCACATTTCAAGCGCCCTTATACCGGAAGAATCTGTAAGCGTAATAATGTTTGATCATCATCCTGACTGTTATAACTTTTCCCCGTGCATGAGCTGCGGTTCGTGGGTTTCCAATGTCAGCAAAATGAAAAATGTGGAAAAGATTGTCCTTCTTGGCCCTTCCTCTGAGGATTTGTCAACCTGTGGCTTGGCTATGTCATATCTTAAAGGAGTAGAGAAAGAAAAAATTGAAATTTTTCCTTACAATAAAACTCCGTCACGGTTATACTTCCATTACCTTAAAGATACTTCTTGCTTTAAGGTTAAGCGGGATATACTGGGCTCTACGCTGTATTGGGATAATCTTAAAGGCAAAAACACAAATTTTATAAAAGAAATATTAACGCGCATACCTTCAAAGAATGTTTATATCAGCATAGACAAAGATTGTTTAACCAGTGAATTCGCGTTAACAAACTGGGAAGAAGGCGGCGTATCCCTGGAATGGCTTTTAGCCGCGCTTACAATTATAAAGCAGGAGAAAAATATTATCGGAATGGATATAACGGGCGAATATTCGCCGATTGAGCTTAAAAATCCGCTGAAAATATTCCTGTCATCACTTGACCATCCAAAACAGCCGGCTAAAGATGTTAGCGCGGGAAAAATATCCGCCGTTAACGAAGCCACAAATTTGAAAATTCTTGATTTGTTCCTGAAGTAGTTTGATTTTCAATCCGCAGGTTTTTATATTTGGCAAGGTCTTTTAAGGCAGGGTCAAATTTTTTAGGCTCAATTAACTTGACTATAGGTTTCATTAAAAAATTAAGCAAGGGGTTAAAGCTTTTGACGTAGATAGAAAGAGGAAGAAGGCAGGCGCCGAGCCTTATTTTTGCATCGTAGTCGCCCTGGCCGGGCTGGTAAAAATAAATATTATTTTTAATACACCAGTCTATATTATGGCAAAATGTAGTGTAGTAGGTGTGGTATTTCAGGCAGAAATCGTAATCAAACCCTATAAACTTATCCAAACAGGTGTTGTTTTTGATAAAGCATAGGTTAAACGCAACAATTTTTCCGTTAGCGCGCGTAATAAAATATTTTGCTTCTCCGGGCATATTGCGGCAGATGTTTAAAAAAAACTGAGGAGTGAGCACCTCGAAACGTATATCAGAGCCGTTGAAATTATTCATATATAATTTATAAATATCATCAATTATATTATCAACGCAATCGGTAATTTCAGTTTCTACGCTGCCAGCTTCCAAAGATTTACGAAGTTTCCTGCGCACGTCCTTGCGCGTGCTCGAACCCAGGCTCGCTATGTATTCCTCAAGGCTTTTTGCCTTTATCTCAAGGCGCGTGGTAGGCAGGTCTTCCATTTTAGTAAAGCCGCAGCCTGCGAGATAATTGCCAAGTTCCCTGTCTTTTTTGGTTAGGTTGTAAATAGAAATTGTTTTTATGCTTTTTTGCCGGCTAAATTCATAAATTTTCGCTAAAGCCTTTTCTATAATTTCCATTTTATTTTCATCACCGGAAAGGCCCAGATAAAGCTCTTCGGTTGTGGGGCTTCCTACGAAAACTAAGCGCATCATCAAAAATCTCTTAAAGGCTTTGCGGATAAAAAAAATCAACTTTTGAAAGGGGCCCCGTATCAATGTTGTCATTGAAAAATCCATAGTGAAGAAGGGGATAATTGCAACAAGGTTATTTGCGCGTTTTGCCGTAAGATAATGGAGTGAAAATTCTTTAAGGCAGGATTCTTCAAGAGTTTTGTGGTAGCCGTAGCCTTCAATTATATCTTTTGAAAATAAGCGTTCCCAGTCATCCCTGGTTATGGCATTTATTGTATCTGTTATATTAAAGATTAATTCTTGATCATTATTTTGCATGGAACACCACAATATTTTTATCTAGTGACATCGCGCCGACTTGTCTCTCCGAAGCCCAAAGGGCGAAGGAGGAAGCCCCCCCTAATGGCATTAAATGCCTAGCAAAGGGCGAAGGCGGATAAAGCTTAGTATATCAAACTTTTAAACACAATAAAGCTTTATTCAAAAAAAATATATGATATAATACAAAATTCATATGGAACAAACCCAGGAAAAATTAAAAATTTTTTTAAAAGGCGGAAAAAACGCAGTTTTGCTGATACACGGTATTACCGGAACGCCCTCTGAAATGCGTTATCTGGCTAAAAGTTTCAACAAAGCCGGCTATACGGTATTATGCAATACTCTTCCGCATCATTGTTCAAGCCTTAAAGAGCTTAAACGCGCCACCTGGCAGGAGATAGCTGATTTATGCATAGAGGATTTTAAAGCGCTTAAAAAAGAGCATGAAAAGGTTTCTATCGCCGGCCTTTCAATGGGGGCGCTTATGGGTATACATATAGCTTCCAAATTTCCAGCTGAGGTTTCAGGCATTATCGCGCTGGCCCCTACTTTGATTTATGACGGCTGGGCAGTTCACAAGGGCCAGGCGCTTTTACCGCTTGCCTGGCACATACCATATTTTCGTAATAGAATTGATATACGCGAGAATGCCCCATACGGCCTTAAGGATGAAAACCTTCGCGGCGCAATACAAGCATTTTACAGCAAAGCGGAAAAAACCAGCCAAAATGAAAAAGTTGTTATGTTCGGAAGCCCGTTTTTCCCGCTGGCAAGCCTTTATCAGCATCATAGGTTTTGTAAAGTTGTAAAGCGGCAATTACGCGCAGTCAAAACGCCCATTCTTATCTTACACGCCAAAGAGGACGATATGACAAGCCTTAAAAACGCCAAATATGTTTTCAATAATATCGGCTCTTCTGATAAAACTCTAATTGTCCTGGAAAATTCCTACCATATGATCACAATTGACAACGACAAAGAACGTGTAGCTGGCGAAGCCATAAAGTTTATGGCAAGATTGTAAACGCCCAAAAATATGGAATACGATGCAATAGTTATTGGCGCAGGCGCAGGGGGCCTTGCGGCAGCGCTTAAGCTTTCTGCAAACAACAAAAAAATTCTGGTTATTGAAAGGCAGCCTATTCCCGGAGGCTGCGCAACCACATTTACCAGGCGCGGGTTTACTTTTGAATCCTCAATGCATTGCGTTAATAGCCTTGGGGAAAAAGGGGAGCTGCGTAATTTTCTGAATGACTTGGGAGTTGCCGAAAAAATAGATTTTATAAAGCTTAGGGATTTCGGCCGCATAATTTACCCTTCGCATGATTTTGTCGTTAACTTCAGCAAAGAAGGCTTCCTTAATTTCCTAAAAGAAAATTTTCCCAATGAGTCAGCAGGGCTTGATAAACTGTTCGCTCGTTTTGATAATTTTTACCGGCAATTTGATAAATTCTGCATTTCAGGACTTCCGCTTATTCTGCAACTTTTAATAAGCCCTATTTTTTATCCGGAAATAATTAAGCTTTCAAGCCTGACAACAAAAGAGCTTCTGGATAAATACCTTAACGACGAGAAATTAAAAAGTATTATTGCTGATTTGTGGCGGTTTGTGGGGGTTGCGCCGAGCGAGCTTTCCGCATTTTACTTTCTTATCATCCTGCGCGGCTATTATTTTGAAGAAACCTGTTACGTCCGGGGCGGCTACAGCAATCTTTTTAAGGCAATTGTTGAGAAGCTAAAGGAAAATGGCTCGGATATAGAATATAACACAACAATAAAATCAATAATCACTAAAAACAAGCGGGTTTGCGGGGTTGTCACAGATAAGGGCAAGGTTTTTGACGCAAAAACAGTAATTTCAAATGCAAACGCAATTGAAACGCTGGGTGAGTTGATTGATGACAAAGAAACAAAAGAGAAATACAGCCTTGAGCTGGCAAACCTTCAAAAATCAGTGTCGGTATTTCAGGTTTATCTTGGATTAAAAGTTCCGGCAAAAACATTGGGAATGAAAAATTTTATGATTTCTTTAAATACGGGCTATGACCACGATAAAAATTTTAAAGAGAGCACAGACGCTGAATGCGATAACTGCCTTATTGAAATTGTTGACCATACCCAGCTGGATGCATCTTTGGCGCCGCAAGGGAAAGGCACGCTTCTTATAATGACATTTGACTCTTACAAGAACTGGCAGGGATTAAATGATGCCGAATATAAAGAAAAGAAAAAGCGCATTGCCGAAAAACTTATAAAACGCGCAGAAAAACTGCTTCCTGGCCTTTCTGCTTCTATTGAAATTATGGAAGCAGCCACACCTAAAACCATGTGCCGCTACACGCTTTCTCCTGAAGGCGCAATTTACGGATTTGCGCATACGGTTAAGCAGTCGGGAATATTAAGGCTTAGCCAGGAAACGCGCATTAAAGGGTTGTTTCTTGCCGGAGCCTGGACGCGGCCCGGCGCAGGAGTTCATGCTTGCTTTATTTCCGGATTTGATGCGGCAGAGCTTGCCTTAAAGCGGCTTGGTTAAAAAATTAACTTAGCGTAACCAGAATTATTCCAACAACCACAAACGCAGTTCCCAGCCATCTTTTTGGTCCGACCTTTTCTTTAAGGAAAAATTTCGCGCTGAACGCAATGAAGATATAGTGCATACTGTCCAGAGAGAAGGCAAAATTCAATTCCGCCTTGGAGAGCACAAAGAGGTAGAAGAAAAGAGAAACTATACTGCAGGCAAAACTTATCCAGACCTGGGGTTTTTTCAGCAACCGGATTACAAATCTGATGACGTTTTTTATTTTTGATTCGCCTAACTCGCCAACAGAGTTTATGGCGGATTTTAAAAAAGTATCCCTTATCGCGTCAAAGGCGTTACTTATTGTTATGCATATCAGTATCAGAAAAAGACTAGCTCTCATTTTTATGCTCTATACGCTCCTTGCTGCTTAGGGAAGTGAATATTATGCCCATAAGAATAAAAATTATACCAAGCCATCTTACGCCATTTATTTTTTCGTGTAAAAACACTATTGAGGTAAGTGGCACAAGGATATAGCTAAAGCTTGCAACAGGCACGGCAACGCTTAAGTCTATCTTGGAAAGTATGGTTGACCAGATAACAAATATGAGTATTGCG
>JAQTUC010000132.1 GCA_028710385.1 Candidatus Omnitrophota bacterium | reverse complement strand
AATAGGCATATATGACGTATCTAATGGCGTAGGCGCCCACGAAGTAATAGTGGATAGCCCGCACCATTACAAAACCATAGCAGAGCTTACGGATCCGGAAGTCCAATATATGCTAAGGATATACCGTTCCCGCGCGCTTGATTTAAGAAAAGACAAACGCTTTAAATACCTTTTGATATTTAAAAACGTAGGCGCCGAAGCGGGCGCATCGTTAGAGCACGGCCATTCCCAGCTGATAGCTCTTCCAATGGTGCCGAAAAATGTTTTAGACGAAGTAAAAGGCGCCAGGCATTTTTATGAATACAGGGAAAGATGTATCTTCTGCGATATGCTTGCCTATGAAGAGGAAAACGGCAAAGAAAGAATTGTGTCAGAGAACGAAGATTTTATTTCTTTCTGCCCTCTTTCAAGCAGGTTTTCTTTTGAAGTCTGGGTCATACCGAAAGAACATTCTATGGATTTTGGAGAAATAAATGACGAGCGCATTAAAAAATTGGCGCTTATTCTTAAAGATTCGCTTATCCGCCTTAAGAAAGTTCTGGGAGAGCACCCCTATAATTACATAATACACACATCACCGGTAAACACGGATGCGCATTTTTCGTATCATTGGCATATAGAAATAATGCCAAAGCTGTCTCGCGTTGCAGGTTTTGAATGGGGAAGCGGGTTTTACGTGGTAGGAACTCCGCCTGAAGTAGCAGCAAAACTCTTGCGTCAAGCTGCATAACCACCATAAAAATATTTACCATATATTGATAGGAGGTCAAGATGGCAGTTAAGGTTGGTATTAATGGTTTTGGGAGAATCGGGAGAATGGTAGGCCGCGCAATTTTGGAAAAAAATTCCAAAAATATAGAATTAGTCGCCGTAAACGATATTACTGACGCTAAAACGCTTGCGCATCTTTTAAAGTATGATTCTGTACACGGGCGTTTTCCCGGCGGAAACGTAAAAGCCGGAACAGACTCAATAATTGTAAACGGAAAAGAAATAAAAGTTCTCGCAAAAAAAGATCCCGGAGAGCTTCCCTGGAAAGAGCTTGGCGTTAGTGTCGTGGTTGAATCAACCGGGCTTTTTACAATTAAAAATGACGGCGTAAATAAAAAAGGAAAAGAAGTAAAGGGAGCAATTAACCATATTTCAAAAGGCGGAGCAAAAAAAGTTATTATATCCGCGCCGGCGCAAGATGAGGATATAACAATTGTTATGGGCGTAAACGACGATAAGTATGACGCAAAAAACCATAACGTTATTTCAAATGCTTCCTGCACAACAAACTGTCTTGCACCTGTTGCAAAAGTTTTGCATGATACCTGGGGCATAGAAAAGGGTTTAATGACAACAGTGCACGCATATACAAACGACCAGAGAGTGCAGGATCTTCCTCACTCAGACCCAAGGCGCGCAAGAGCAGCCGCTGTTTCTATGATACCTACTTCAACCGGTGCAGCAAAAGCAATAGGCGCGGTCATTCCTGAGCTTAAGGGTAGACTTGATGGTTTTGCAATGAGAGTACCGGTTCCGAATGTTTCAGTGGTTGATCTTACCTGCTTGCTTAAGAAGGAAACAACAGTTGAAGAAATTAACAAGGCGCTTAAGACAGCTTCCGAAGGAAAAATGAAAGGTTACCTTGATTATACGGATGAGGATGTGGTTTCGGTTGATTTTAACCATTATCCCGCATCATCAACAGTAGATTCAAAAATGACAAAAGTCCTTGGCGGAAATTTCGTTAAGGTTATTGCCTGGTATGATAATGAATGGGGTTATTCCTGCAGAGTGGTTGATCTCATTGAAATGATGGTTGAGAAAGGGCTTTAATTGATAGAGCGATAAGTAACACGCCGCACGTCACACGTATCACGTTCCTAAACGTGTTACCTGATACGTGTGACGTGATACACATAAAAAGGAAACAAACATGGCTAAGCTGACAGTTAAAGACATGGATTTTAAAGGCAAACGCGTAATTATGCGTGTTGATTTCAATGTTCCTCTTGATAAAAAGACAGGGGCAATTACCGATGATACGCGCATAAAAGAAGCCTTGCCGACAATCAAATATGTCCTTGAAAAAGGCGCGAGCAAGTTAACCCTTATGAGCCATCTGGGCAGGCCAGACGGCAAAGTCGTTGCTTCTCTTTCTATGAATCCGGTTGCAAAAAAACTTTCGCAGCTTTTAGGAGAAGATGTTGAAAAATTGGATGACTGCGTAGGCGATGAAATAAAAAAGAAGATAGATGCAAGCGCAAAAAAAGTTATTCTACTTGAAAATTTAAGGTTTCATGCAGAGGAAGAAGAAGGCGATGAGAAATTTGCAAAGCAACTTGCTTCTTTGGCGGATGTTTATGTAAATGACGCTTTTGGAACTGCGCACCGCGCCCACGCATCAACCACAATTATCGCAAAGTTTCTTCCATCGTGCCTGGGGTTATTAATTGAGAAAGAAGTTAAATACCTTTCTTCAGCTCTTTCGCCAAATAAACCCTACGTTGTGATTTTGGGCGGAGCAAAGGTATCCGACAAGATTGAAGTAATAAGCAATTTAATGCAAAAGGCCGATAAGATATTAATCGGCGGAGCAATGGCCTATACCTTTATTAAAAGTAAAGGGGAAGACGTAGGCAATTCGCGCGTTGAAGCTGATAAGCTTGACGTGGCGAAAAACATTTTAAAGAAAGCCGATGAAAAAAAAGTAAAAATAGTTTTACCCATAGACCATGTTGTTATTGATAATCTTGACAATCCCACTGTTAAAAAGGTTGTTGATAACATACCCGCCGGTTTTTTAGGCGTGGATATCGGGCCGAAAACTATTGAACTTTTTAAGAAAGAACTAGAGTCTGCCAAAACCGTTCTCTGGAACGGCCCTGTAGGGATTTTTGAAAAAGATGATTATGCACAAGGCACAAAAGCCTTAGCCGAATGCCTGGCTAATTTAAAGCAGGCAACTGTTATAGTTGGCGGCGGCGATTCAGCTTCAGCTGCAAAGAAATTTAAAGTTGCAGATAAGCTGTCTCATGTTTCAACAGGCGGAGGGGCTTCTTTGGAATTTCTGGAAGGAAAAGCTCTTCCTGGGATTGCGATTATACCGGATAAGAAATAAAACTGTACTTTGTATCAGGTATCACGTAGCAGGTAACACGTTAAGAAGACGTGTTACGTGAAACGTGCGACGTGATGCAGAAAGGAAGATAGTATGAGAAAACCACTTATTGCAGGCAACTGGAAAATGTATAAGACAAGTGACCAGGCTGTTAAATTAGCCGCAGGCATAAAAGCCAGTCTTAAGGAACTTGAAAACGCTGATGTTGTTCTTTGTCCGCCCTTTACAGTCCTTTCTACGGTTTACAATGTCATAAGCGATTGCGATATCCAGCTTGGCGGCCAGGATTTATACTGGGAAAAAGAAGGAGCGTTTACCGGGGAAGTTTCTCCGATTATGCTTAAGGATTGCGGATGTGAGTTTGTTATTATCGGACATTCCGAAAGAAGAAAATATTTCGGCGAAACCGATGAGATTATCAACAAGAAAATAAAATCCGCTCTTGCGGTGGGCCTTAGGCCTATTTGCTGCGTAGGCGAAACCCTTGAAGAAAGGGAAGCCGGTAAAACCATAGATGTAATAAAAACACAACTTACGGGTTGTCTTCCCGGTATTGAAATAGGAGACGCTCTTAACTTAATTATCGCGTATGAGCCGGTATGGGCAATAGGAACAGGCAAAAATGCAACCGCAGCGCAGGCCCAGGAAGTTCACAATTTTATACGC
>JAQTUC010000131.1 GCA_028710385.1 Candidatus Omnitrophota bacterium | reverse complement strand
CCTTGAAAACTCAATTTTAGTAAAAAGATCTTCTCCCGCGGATGTTAAAAGGTGCACTTTAAAACGCTGGGTTGTTTGTGTCTGCTTCGCCTTAGAAATATCAGGAGGAACAATTTTTTCAATCCCAAAAGACTTGAGAGTTTCACTAAAAGATAACGCTGTCAAAATTTTCATAACCTCATCTTTTAACGAATTTATTCTTATCCCGCTAATATCTAAATCCATATCTTCTGAATACCGAAAACTGTTAAAAAAGAACCGCAGATTCACCCCGCCTTTAAGCGCGTAATTCCGAGGGTTTATTCTTTTTCCAAACCATCTTAGAAATTCAAGATGGAAAATTTCTCTTAATTGTAATTGATTGTATATTTTATTCTTCATATTATGTATTATAACTTAGTTTTAACTAAATTTCAAGACATATTTCCCATTACCACCTAAACCCAATACCCGCGGCAATAGACACTTCTTTTCGCGATTTTAGCGCGCGGATAAAGGCTTCTCCCTTCCCTTCAAGGATACTTCTGGACAGTTTAACATCTATTCCTAAATCTTCGCCGGATTTGTTTTCCAATCTCATCTCTATATTCAGGTTTTTATCTAACTTGCCTCTTGCTCCAAAAATAAGCCTGTTGACCTTCCCTTCTTCGCAGGGCATTTCAAATAATAATCCGATTCTGGGGTTGATATTCCACTGGCCAAACAGGGTAATTGTTTTTTTGCCTGTGGCAGCACCTATGCCTATCTCATACTGCAAACCTCTGACGGCTTTCTTTCCCACGCTTACTTTAAAATCAAATTCTGATTTTATTTCTTTATTTAAGATATACTTAATCCTGTGTTTTTCGGTTATATCCCAGCAGCCCTTAAGGGTAATGGTTGAGGATTTATCGTAAGTATATATAATCTCATTTTGTTTATTTATTTCCCATGCGCCCCGCAGGGTTAGTTTACCTCCCTTGCCGGCAGGCAGACCGCTTGGGCCGTTTTCTTTTGTGATATTAAATGAAAGCCTGTTGTATTTATCGGCCTGCCATCTGCCTCCAAGGTTGAGGATATAAATGTGCTTATTCCCCGCGCTATCCTTTGAAGCCAGCGAGAAAGATAACCTGTTGTCTTTGGCGTCTATAAGTTCGCTTTCTAAAGTAAGCTTATTACCGGCAATCTGGTTACCCCATTTGTCTAATGTAAGCACAAGGTTATGCTCTTTGTCTAAAGACCACGCGCCTTTAAGCTTAATTTGCTGGGGGGTATCAGAGGCTTGCGATTTTTTTACATGATAGGTAACACAATTATTTTCGTCTATTTCAAAGTTCCCGTCAAGGACTGTCCTAAACATGGGAACTTGCGAGTCTTTGCCTGTTTTCGCGTAGGCCAGCCTGTTGTGAGGGTCTATTTCGTATCTTATTTTTTCTGTTTTTTTCATTACAATCTACTTGGGATGACGGACGCTCGATACTTCTCCAGCATGCCGGGAATAATTGAATGCGCGTTTGTAATAAGTTCCGCGTCCGCTTCTTCAAATAAGAACGGCCGTAAAGCTTGTGCCTGAGATTTAAGTTCACGCGCGCTAAATTCTTTAACCCTGTCAAGAATAAGCTCCAATGGATCTTTATTATACCCTAAAGCCCGTAAAACTTTAATATCAACAGGGTAATTCCGCGAGAGCATAAAGATAATGTCGTAAAGATGCCGCCCCCTTGCTTTTGTCAGTAACGCGTCAATTTTATCGGCAAAAAGCGCGCCTCTCTGCGTGCACTGGCACGGATATAACTCGCTAAACCCTGAAATTACCTCTGTTTGCGGCTCAATCTTCCATTTAGGGCTATTAGTCTCAAACTTAATAACTAACCCTTCCTTACGCGAATGCTCGGAAACAATACGATACTCCTTTTCAACCTCGGGAAAAATCAAATCCGCGGCATAAATATTCTTCCAATGCCGAAATTCAACTACACATTGAATATTCAAACGTTTAAGCTCCCGCGCGATTACATGGGCAGAGGCCTCAAAATCATTCTTTTTAAGCCTCGCGGCGTTGAAGTCAAGGTCCTCGGAAAACCGTTTGGTGCCATGAACAAGGCGCAAGTATGTGCCTCCGGTAAAAAAAAGTTTTCTGCCGGATTCACCGCGGTAAAGTTCTTTGAGTATAAGTACCTGCAGGTATTCTCTTACAATACCGCGCGCTTTTGAGGCCGGCATCCGGCGCTCTTTGGCATAATTAAGCAGTGCTTCCAGAGTAAGCATATAGGCTCCTTAAATCAAGATTAAATAATCCCGCGTATAATTTTAGCTTCTTTTTGCTCATACGAGTAAGTTTAGCTCTATCAAAACGTTCCTGCTCAAAATCAAGCGCCTCACCTTCCCTGCGCTTAAAATAGAGGAAATCAACCAAGGCTTTTTCCGGCTCGGCAATTAGCACATCAATACCGCCCATTTTTTCAATGTAATAACCGGTAAAAGCCCGCGGACGGATGGTCCGGTAAATAAATAAACCATGTTCGTTCTTAAACGACCGTGTCGGCTTAGTACTTACCGAAGTAACCGCCATGGAAACTTCCGGAATAATGCTATAATACGACAAAGCCGCTTCAAGAGACACATAAGAAGGAGAATAAAGGCGATTGGCAAGGTAAAAATCAGGGTAAGTAGAATTTGCCAATAGAACCGGCTCATAGATTCCATTTTTTAAGGTACGAATCCAGCCTTTTTTATTCCAACGGTACAATTCTTTACGCACGGCAGACAAAGATTCCCGGGGGAAAAATACCCGCAAATCCCTATAAGAAAAAATAACGAAATTGTGCCGCTGAAGCGCGGTTAAAAGCTCTTTATAGTCCATTTTAGTATAGAGACATTAATGTCTTCATTATGAAACAAGTATACCATGGCACTAAGATTTCGTCAAGTTGTTCAATTTTCTACAACATTTGTTTCACGCGAGTAATGACAAACAATAAATCTGGATTACCCAATCAAGCCGGGCAATGACATATATGTTAACCGAATAACAACAAAAGCAAATAACTATTCCTTAAGCAGTTTTAAAATATTCTCTTTATTAAAAATATTGGCATCTTGCGGACGATCCAAAAAACGCTCCACATCAGATTTTACTGCTTTCCAATCTGTTTTTTCAACTACTTCCTCTATAAACACGCGCCAATTTTCCGGAGCTAATGCCTGCCCCTTCCATCCTGTTTGGCGCAAAGCATTATTAAGCATAACAAAGTTAGGCTCCAACCCTTTCCAAGTAAGCAAATACCATCCCAAATCAAAAAAATCCCTGCCCTTGGTATATTTCCGGTTCAAAAGCGCGTGGGCCTTGCCCGCGAAAAGCGAAGATTTATCATAAGTTAAAAAATTAATCGGAAAAAACTTATTCACCAGCTTCTCTTCAAGCACTGCTCCATGAGGAGAATTGGCGTCTATCTCAATTTTAACGGACAATTTCTGGCTTTTGAGCGGAGAAATTCCCGCTTCAAACAAGAGCCCTTCAAATTTCACAAACGCGTTTTGCACGGTTTTATCTTCTTTAATAACTGCCGCAGCAGTATACCCTGCAAGTTTAAGTTCCCGCATCAGCTTACGCATTAACTCGCCAAACTTCATCTTTTCTTTGCCAGCCATGGAAAAATCAAGGTCTTCGGAAAATCTCGGCAGTCCATGCAGAAAACGCAGCGCCGTTTCCCCCACAAAAGCCGAGTTACGAAAAAAACCAGCCTCATACAACACGTTCAATAAATATGCCTGTACATACTCGCGCATAACATTAGACTTCTGATCAATGCTGGACTGCGCGGCAG
>JAQTUC010000018.1 GCA_028710385.1 Candidatus Omnitrophota bacterium | reverse complement strand
CTTATATAAATAAAAAGGCAGTCTTTATTTATTGTCTCTGTCAGGTTTCGCGTGCCTTCCTCATTTATGAGAAATGCTTCTTTGGCATTTTTTTCCGCTCCATCCACATCGGTATATGCCGCGCAATGCACAACTGCGTCAAATTCCACTCCGGTTATCTTTTTTGCCAAAGAACTTTTATCGGTGATATCGCAATCATCCTTATCTGTGCCTGAAACGTCATAACGCTTAAGCGAAGCTAAAAGCGCTCCGCCAAGCATCCCGTTTGCGCCGGTAATTAGAATTTTTTTATTTTTTTCCACCACTTAGTATTTTCTTTATACCAATCAATGGTTGCATCCAGCGAGGCGCTGAAATCATAAATAGGCCTCCAGCCAAGCGAACGCAGTTTGGAAGAATCCAGGGAATAGCGGCGGTCGTGCGCGGGACGATCCTCTACATATTCAATAGAAGCTTCATCCAGGCTGAATTTTTTAAGTATGCTTTTTGTCAATTCTATATTTGAAACTTCGTTATTTGCAGATATGTTGTATACTTCCCCGGATTTTCCTTTATGCATCAGAAAATCAATTGCGCGGACATGGTCATAAACATAAATCCAATCTCTGACGTTAAGACCGTCTCCGTAAAGAGGGACTTTTTTATTTTCCAAAAGATTGGTGATAAAAAGCGGAATTACTTTTTCCGGATACTGGTAAGGCCCGAAATTATTTGTGCATCTTGTGACAATAATCGGCAACTTGTAGGTAGCGGAGTAAGCGCTGCACAGACAATCCCCAGCTGCTTTTGAAGCTGAATAGGGGCTTGAAGGCATAAGAGAATCTGTTTCTATAAAAGAGCTCTCAAGAGTGCTTCCGTAAACTTCATCGGTGCTTATTTGTATGAAAAGTTTTACCTCTGAATTACGGCAGGCTTCAAGCATGGTAAACACGCCGTTTACATTTGTTTCTATGAAATCTTTCGCTTCTTTTATTGACCTGTCAACATGGGTCTGGGCAGCAAAATTAATTATATAATCCGCTTCCTTTGCCAGTTTATCCACTGTTTTAAAATCCCTTATATCGCCTTTTACGAATTTATAATTTTTGTTTTTGGCTATATCGGAAAGGTTATCCGGATTGCCCGCGTAATTTAAACAATCAAGGTTGGTAATTTTATATTCCGGATATGTTTCAAGAATATAACGTATAAAATTAGAGCCTATAAATCCGCAGCCGCCGGTAACAAGTAATTTCATAACAAATCCTCAAAATTAACGCCCTGATTTTTTGCAATAAGTACATTAGCCCGAAACAACGCCTCGCAGGTTCCGCAATCAGTCCAGTAACCCTTAAGAATATCGCAGGTAAGCTTACCTTCTTTAAGATACATATTGTTTATATCGGTGATCTCGTACTCTCCCCTGTTTGAAATTTTTAGCTCGCGTATATAATCAAATATTTTTGAGTCATACATATATAAGCCGGTAACCGCATAGTTTGATTTGGGCTTTTTCGGCTTTTCTTCAATTGACAGGACCTTCCCGTTTTTAAAATCTGCCACACCGAATCTTTGCGGGTTATTTATCTTCTTTAAAAGTATTTTCGCTCCTTCGCGCTGCTTGGAAAACTTAGCAACATAGGGCTTAATTGATTCTCCGAATAAATTATCTCCGAGGACAACAATCATTTTTTCTCCGTCGGCAAAATCCTCGGCGAGGCGCAAAGCATCAGCTATGCCTTTTTCTCTTGACTGATAAGTATAGTGGATTTCTTTTAAATTAAGCTCTTTGCCGTTGCCAAGTAACCGCAGAAATTCGCCTGCGTGGTTTCCGCCGGTAACAATCAGAACATCTTTTATGCCGGCGTCAATAAGCGTTGCCAGGGGATAATATATCATTGGCTTGTCAAAGACAGGCAAAAGGTGTTTATTGGTAATTTTCGTAAGCGGATACAGCCTTGTCCCAAGGCCACCTGCCAAAATAACTCCTTTCATCCTGTTAGAACTCCTTTAGTTTAGTGCGGTTTAACCCCGTTAGAAATATGGAAAATAAGATTTTCATAAAAGTTCTAACAGGATTTATTTAATTTTTTCTCCAGTTATACGGAATATTATTTTTAAACGCATCCAACCTGTATTCATCGGGTTTTTTCCTATTATACGGCAAAGTAGGCACATTTACTACTATGGCGGAAACCCTGGATATGCACTTAAAACCATGGTAAACGCCTTTGGGAATTTTTACCAGTTTTGGATTATTAAGCCCGAGCTTAAAATCCATAATCTCGCCGTAAGTCTTGGACTTTTTTCTGGCATCATACAAAGCAAGCCGCATCCTGCCGAAAACGCAGCAGAAAAAATCATCCTGCAGTTTATGATAATGCCAGGCCTTTGTAACTCCCGGCTTTGCGGTTGTTATATATACCTGGCCGAAGGTTTTAAAAACTTTATCGTCTCGGCGCAGGATTTCCATCAAATGGCCCCTGTCATCATAATTTACTTTTAAATCTTTTACATTAACTCCTTCAATCATAATTTTATTACGTTGCCCCCTTCTTTTTTATAAACATTACGGGTGTCAAAGATAAGTTTTATGTTGCTTTTAATAAAATTGTAATCAACGTTGCTGTGGTCAGTAACAACGATTGCGCAATTGAATGTTTTTAAATTACTTTTATTAAGCTCTGTGCGTTTTAAATCAATTTCGTGCATCTTAAGGTAAGGGAGAAACGGGTCATAGAAACTCAATTTTGCTCCTTTTTTCTGCAATTCCTCAATTATTTCTATAGCGGGCGATTCTCTTAAATCCTTTACGTTCTTTTTGTAAGCAACGCCGAGAATTAATATTTTCGCTCCGTCTAACTTTATATTACGGCTATGCAGCAATTTTTTAAGCCTTTCTATCACATATCTGGGCATGAAATGGTTTATATAAGAAGCAAGGTCTATCATCTTCGTTTTAAACCCGAGTTTTTTTGCTTTCCAGGACAAATATAGAGGGTCAATAGGAATGCAATGGCCTCCAAGACCGGGCCCCGGATAAAACGGCATAAAACCGAATGGTTTGGTTTTTGCCGCTTCAATTACTTCCCAAACGCTTATACCCAGCTTGTTGCAGACAATAGCGAACTCATTTGCCAGGGCAATATTTACGAGCCTGAAAGTATTTTCAAGAAGCTTTGCGGTTTCGGCTACTTCCGGGCTTGATACGGGAAATACTTTTTTTATTATTTTTGAATACAGGAGACAACCAAGTTCGGTGGATTCTTTTGAAAATCCGCCGACAACTTTGGGAATTTTGGTTAAAGGAAAATTTTTATCCGCCGGATTAACTCTTTCCGGAGAAAAACAGAGGAAAAAATCTTTTTCCGGAGTTTTTCCGGTTTCTGCCAAAACAGGAAGCACCACTTCCCTGGTAGTTGCGGGATAAGAAGTGCTCTCAAGAATAATAAGCTGGTTCTTAAGATATTTTTTTATGGTTTTTGCCGCGGCTAAAACATAAGAAATATCGGGCATCTTAACTTTTCTAAGAGGAGTCGGCACGCATATTATAATAGCATCGCAGTCATAAAGCACGCTTGTTGAAGTTGTCGGTAAAAACTTTTTCTGCTTTATAAGGTTGCGGGCTTCGTTTGGATTTATATCAACTATGTATCTTTCTCCTTTATTCAAACGCTCTATATGCCTGGGGTTTGTATCAACTCCGTAAACAAAGTAGCCTTTCCTGGCAAACGCCACAGCAAGCGGAAGGCCTACGTAGCCTAAGCCGATTATTCCTATTTTAGCTTTTTTTGTTTCAATTTTATTTTTAAGTAAATTGTGCATATTTATCCTTGTGGTATTTCTTGTTTAAAGACCGGCGATATATTACATCCCTATGCCGATATATTTAAATCCCGCGGCTTCAAGAAGGTTTTTGTCAAACATATTCCTGCCGTCAGCTATAAGAGGATAATGCATTATCTTTTTAAGTTTTAAAAAGTCCAGTTTCTTAAACTCCTCCCACTCTGTAAGAAAACATGCGCAATCGCATTTATCCAGAGCCTCGTAGGCGTTTTTGACAAATTTTAATTTAGGGTTTTTAAAAATTTTTTTAGCTTCGCGGACGGCCTGCGGGTCATACAGCTTAATAACTGCCCCCTCTTTAAGGAGAAAATTAACTATGTCTATGGATGGGGCGAAACGCATATCGTCGGTGTTGGGCTTAAAGGAAAGCCCGAGAATTGCTATTTTTTTGTTTTTGACAACCCATAAATGTTCTTTGATTTTTTCAACAAAATACCTGCGCTGTTCTTCATTTATTCTTTTAACTTCCTGAAGAAGATTAAAATCGTAGCCAAGCTTTTTTGAAATATAAGCAAAAGCCTCAAGGTCCTTTGGAAAGCAAAACCCGCCATAACCCAGGCCTGCGCTTAAAAAATCATTTCCTATGCGCTTATCCAGACCCATACCTTCTGCTACTTTATTTACGTTTGCTCCTGCTAAATCGCATATCCGGGCGACTGCGTTTATAAAAGAAATTTTTGTCGCCAGGAATGAATTTGAGGCGTGTTTTATAAGCTCGGCGGTGTTTATGTCGGTAACAATCACCGGGGCTTTAATTGTTGAATACAGACGCCTTAAAATCTGCTCGGCGCGGGCGTGTTCCACTCCGAAAACTACCCTGTCGGGATGGAAAAAATCATAGATTGCCTTGCCTTCCCTTAAAAATTCCGGATTTGAAGCTATATCAAATTCTACATCGCTTTTCTTGTATCTGTGTATCGTCTCTTTTACTTTACTCCCGGTTTGCACCGGCACGGTTGACTTTTCAACGATAAGCTTATAGGAATTAAGGTTATCGGCAATTGCTCTTGCGACGTTCTCTATGGAGGTTAAATCAGCTGAGCCGTCAGAAAGAGGCGGGGTGCCCACGACAATAAATATAATATCTGATTTTCGTATGCTTTGTTCAAGCAATGATGAAAAAATAAGATTACCATTTTTTGTATTTTTTATGACAATTTTCTCAAGCTCCGGCTCGTAAAAAGGAAGGATTTTTTTCTTAAGCGAACTTATTTTTGCTGCGTCATTGTCAACACAGATTACCTTGTAACCCATCTCGGAGAAACAAGCAGCCGTCACAAGCCCTACATGGCCTGCGCCTATTACGCAGATTTTGTATTTATGCGATATTTTCATAATAAACAAAGAATTACAGGCGCAGAACTTAAGCAAATTTTTACTAGTAGCTGCTCTTTGCGCCGCTATAGGTCTGGTCAAATCCGATATGAAGGTCAGGAAAATCCTTGAGCGTAAAACCAACCCAAAAAGTTAAATCCGTAACCCCTTCCCTCTGCTTATCAACATTTACACCGACGTCCATCCACCAGCAATGCAAATCCCTGCGCAAAGAGTATTGCTGCTGGAGAAATTTACCGGTCTTAAATTCGTAGCGGGTATAATTTTTAAACATAAGCTTTTTGGTTAATTGATAATTAAAATCAAGCGTGGTCTGAGAGCTATAGGTAGCGTCTTCGCTGTCGTAGTTATATTCTCGCACATACCTTTGCCCCACTGAAACGCTGTATTTTTTATTCTTAATATCACTGAAGGTGACATCAAGGTTTCCTTCCCTGAATGCGTTCACAACTTTATCGTACTGAGCATTGCCCTTTAGAGAAACGCCTGATACCGGATAAAATTCCAAGTCTGCCTGTATTGTATCAAGATAAGTGCCCAACCTGTCAAGATTTCCTCGCGCATCTTTCTTGTCAACCTGATACACTAAAGCGGGGCTGAAATATATAAAATCCCAGGTGCTTTCCGCATTTTTAGCCTGAATTTTATTATCCAAAGCCACTGTAACGGTCTGGCTTCTTTTTAGGTTATCTATCTCATCAAACTGGATAATTGAATATATATTATCCTTTGATAAATACGGTTTGTTTATATAATTATAGCTTATCCTCGGACTTAATATGTGCCGCATTTTATTGATATCCTGCCCCAAAAAATTAAAGTCCACATCAAATGCCTTATAAGATTTTACACTAAAATCTATTCCTGTTTCAAGCGCACTACGGAAAATATTATCGCTGCCGTTTAGATTCTTTGAATAAAACGTACTGTAATTTCCCACATAAGGATTTATATTAAGCCAGGAAAATTTCTGCGGGTAATTAAAGGTGTTATGGCTATGAATTCTCTGCGCATTGTAATCATCATTCGTGTTTGAAAATTTTTGAGAAAGCGAACCGGCAGTGCTTTTTGAAGTTAAATATAAATTGCTGTTACCGAGGTTCTGCTGGAAAAAATCATATTGCATCTGAGGTAGATATTCTGTTTCGCTGAAAAACTTGTTAGCGCGGCCCTGGGTTAAGAGCGAAAGCGATGAGTTGGGAAAAGAATAGGCGCTTAAATTATAGCTCAATGGATGCGGGTCTATATCGTATTCCCTCTGGAAAAAATCCTTCATAAAAAACTCATCAGAAAATTTGTTTAATTCGCTAAGCGTTGAAAACTGCTCTACCGGCTGCCAGCTGTGCCCAAGTTGTATTTTATAACGATTCTGCGGCAGACGGCTGTCAGGTAACCCCTGCCTTTCCGGATATTTATCAAAAAGCTCGGAGCGGTTCTTCGGCTTGTTGAGCTCATCATTTAAGTAATAGAAATTTGCGTTAGCTTCTCCGTATTTCCCCCTGGCTAAATGATTATTCAACCCTGCGCCTACGCCTCTTTTTTCGTACCAGTCAAGTATAACTCTTCCGCGCATCCTATCGTTAAGATGATAACGGTAACGGCCCAAAACATAAGAGCCCCAGTCGCCGCTGCTTCCAGGTATTATCTGATAAGGAAAAGATTTGTCCCAAAATGGAACTGCCAGATATGGAAAATAAAAAACAGGAATATCGGCTACTGTCATTACAACATTCTTTGCGACAATTTTTACTTTAGGATAAGCGATTATCTGCTGGGCCATTAATTTGTAGTGTGGCTTTTCCAAATCGCAGGTAGTGACAAAGCCTTTTTCAAGCATATATTTGGTCTGCCCTTCTCCGGAAGCTGACTCCGCCCTTCCGTAGATAGGCGGGGAAATCATTCTCATATCCACCATCTTCGCAGTCTGGGCGTCAAAATTATAGATTACTGCCTCGCCATAGATAGTTGTATCGCTTCTTACTATCTTTACGTTACCCTTAATATTGGCGATATTGGTGTTTGCGTTATAGCTTGCCTCATCGGCAGTAAGCACCATGTCTTTATATTTCATTTTAACGTGGCCTTTAACAAAGACTGTGCCTTCTGCCTGCAGATAATTTATCTGATCGCCGTTAATTTCAACCGGAAGGACTTTTTCCTGCGAGAATACAAAAAAAGGCAAAGAAGAAAAAACAATGAAGAGAATTACGGTAAGGATTTTCTTTTTAAATATTTCCTTCATTTCTGTTTTGTGTCCAAAGTTCTCCAGTCTTCAAGAAATCTTTTTATCCCTATATCTGTTAACGGATGCTGCATAAGTTTTTCAATAACCGCATAAGGAACGGTTGCAACATCAGCGCCGAGCTTTGCCGCGTCAACAAAATGCAAGGGATGCCTTATTGAAGCAACAATTATCTGGGTTTTAATATCGTACTGGGTATAAATTAACCTGATATCTTTTATAAGGTCCATTCCTTCAAAAGAAATATCATCAAGCCTGCCGACAAAAGGAGAAACATAAGACGCCCCGGCTTTAGCAACCAGCAAGGCCTGGGACGCGGAGAAACAAAGAGTAAGATTAGTTTTAATGCCAAGGGACGTAAGCTCTTTTGTCGCCTTAAGCCCTTCAACGGTTGAAGGCACTTTTATCCCGATATTTTCTGATAACTTAGAAAGCTGCAGGGCCTCTTTTACTATGTCAGATGCGTTAAGCGCAATAACTTCCGCGCTGACCGGGCCATTGACTTCTCTGCATATCTTCTTAAGCTGTTCAACTGGTTTTTGTTTTTCTTTTGCAAGAAGAGTTGGGTTAGTTGTTACTCCGTCAAGAACTCCGAGTGAATTTGCTTTTTTTATTTCTTCAATGTTTGCGCTGTCTATAAATAGCTTCATTTATACCCCTCTAGTTTTTCCTTAGCCAGTAAAGCTGCTCCTATAATTCCTGCGTCAGCAAGTTTTGCTTTAACCAATTTTAAGCCGGTAAGCTGAGGCCACATTGCCTGTTTTTTTAAAGCGCTTAAAAGCATAGGCCTGAATAAAGTAAACGCTCCCGAAACCCCTCCCCCGAGTATTATAATCTGGGGATTAAATATATTGATCATGCCTGCAAGGAATTTTCCCAGATAGCTGGAGAATTCCTTCCATACGACAATCGCTTCTTTTTCTTTTGCTTTTGCCCTGTCAAAAATTTCCTTAACTTCTGCCGGCGCTGTTTTAATTTTCTTAAGCTGCCTGTATCTTTCAAGGAGGCGGTTGCTTCCGGTAAAGGTTTCAATGCAACCATATCCTCCGCAGCCGCATTTTGCGCCGGTTGCATCTATTACTACGTGCCCTAATTCTGACGCGCTTGTTTTTCCTTCAAGAATTTTTCCATCATATATAACTGCGCCGCCTAAGCCTGTTCCAAGCGTTAAGAATATCGCGCGTTGCATTCCGCGGCCTGCTCCGCGGCGAACCTCTGCCAGGGCGAAAATATTTGCATCGTTATCAATGAACACCGGAATTTTAAGCTCTTTTGTGAGTCTTTTTTTGAGGGGGAAATTTTTCCAGCCAGGCACATTCGGAAGATAGTATATTGAGCCACTCTCAACATCAATCATTCCCGGGGCCCCTATTCCTACGGCTTTTATATTATATTTTCCAAATGTTTCTTTTAGTTTTTTTATCTCGCCTATAAAAGTTTTTTGTTTGCGGAGATTAGCCGAAGAATACACTATCTTTTTGAGAATTCTGCCATCTTCAGTTACTATTCCGGCTTTTATATAGGTTCCACCCCAATCGACTCCCAAAAATACTTTCATCACAATATTTTATCGGATTATCCTTGATTTGCAATGAAAAAATGGGGAAAAACAGAAGGTAATCAGCGGGTTGTTTTTGAAAATAAAAAGAAAATCGGGAGAGAGGTATTTTCAGCCGAAAGCTGACCCGCCTGAACAATTTTTATATGGTGGCGGGGAACCCTTGGTGATATAAATTTAAAATCGGGAGAGAGGGATTTGAACCCTCGGCCTTTTGGTCCCGAACCAAACGCGCTAGCCGGACTGCGCTACCTCCCGATAAATACAGTAACACGTAACAGGTAACAGGTAACACGTAACACGTCTTCTAAAACGTGATACGTGCTACGTGTGACGTGATACTTTTTTCAACAAATAATCAAACTCAACATTAACCCAATCCCCTACTCTTTTATATTTCAAGCTTGTATTTTCGTAGGTAAAAGGGATTATGTCAACGGTAAAAAAGCGAGGCATTACCTTTTTTACCGTAAGCGATATGCCGCTTATAGAAATTGAACCGTTGTCTATTATATAGTTTTTAAAACTAGACGGTAAATTTATTTCTGCCTGCCAGTAATTGCTTTTTTTAATTATTCTCTTTATCTTGGCTTCAACGTCAACGTGCCCGAGAACGAAATGGCCGCCTAGTTTTTCCCCTATTTTAAGGGCAGGCTCAAGGTTTACGAAATCCCTTAATTTTAGCCTTTTAAGGTTTGATTTTTGCGTTGTTGATTTAACCGCGTCAAAAAAAAGCACTCCATGTCTCTTGTCAGTCACCGTAAGGCATACGCCGTCTACTGAAATACTGTCAGAAACTCCGGCTTCTTCAAAAATAGCGTTTACCTTAACGCCTATTTTGGTTAAAGCGCTGTTTTTTGATATCTTCTCTACGCTTCCTAATTCTTTTATTATTCCGGTAAACATTCTTATTTATCCAGGAATTCGCCCTCAATATCCTTTACCACAAGCGCATCCCCCATTACTTCTTCTATATCAAGCTTGGAATTTTCACAGATTGTGCCTTTGGCTACCTGCTTAAAGGTTTCACTGAAGGTTTCCTTGCTTACCATTTTTAAATCGCCTATTTTTAAACGAATAAGCGTTATGCTTTTTATTCCGGACATATCTTTGGTCTTTTCCTGAATACTTTTTAATACTGACTCTGCCAGATGGTATTCGTGCATATTGCTCCTTTTTAAAAATCAAACATCAAAAATAAAATATCAAAATGACAATGTAAAATGTAAAAATTTTTAATTTTAATCTGTAATTTTGATTTTTGCATTTTGATTTTTGATTTATTTTTTCCTGGTGATTCTTACCCGTTTGGCATCAGCCCAAAGATGCTCAAGATTATAGAATTTTCTAGCCTCATTCACAAATACGTGAAGTATCACGTCGGAAAAATCTCCGAGAACCCATTCGGACATTTCGTCTTTTTCAAAATGGTGCATTTTGAAATTTTCTTCTTTGGCTCTGTCAGACGCCCAATCCAGAATTGCAGCTGCCTGGGTTCCTGTTTCTGCGCTGCAGATAACAAAATAATCGCAAAGCCCGGAAATCTTGCTTACATCAAGTATAATTGTGTGTTTTGCTTTTTTATCAAGCGCAAACTGCGCGATTTTCAATGCTTTTATTCTGCTTTGTGAAATTTTTTTAGGAATAGCGACCCCCTCAATGAGCATATAATTTTCCAAGCTTTTATAGCGTAGGAAAATTATAGTGCGAATTGATACTAAGGACACGAACAAAGAGTGTCCGAAGTATCTTACCAAACAACTTTCATCCTGCCGCCCGGCAAGGACTAATTATTTAAAAGGCTTTATTGTTTCACCGATCATTGTTTCGGTTTTATCATCCACATCGCCCACACAGGAAATGCATAAATTTTTAAAATTAAAAATTTCTCCGGATAAATTCCTTATCTCTTCAGGAGTTACTTTCCTTATCTCTTCTTTTAAATCTGCCAGGGAATAAATTTTGCCAAGGGACAGGTAGGTTTCCGCAAGATAGAACATCCTTCCCTGAGGGCGCTCCAGGCCCATTACAATTTGCCCAAGCATATAATCTTTTGCGCGCATTAATTCGCAATCGCTAACTTTTGTTTCCTTGATTTTTTCAAGCTCCTTAAAGATGCTTGAAAGCGCTACCTTTATTTTATCTTTATTTAATCCTGCGTGCACGACAAAGGCTCCGCTGTCTTTATATTTTCTGGCGTCCGTTGAAATTTCATAGCAAAGCGCTCTTTTTTCGCGCACTTCCTCAAAGAGGCGGCTGCTCATATTCGCCCCTAATATAACATTTATAAGCTCTATAACAAATTTCTGCCGGCTCATATATGAAATGCCTCTAAAACCAAGGCATAAATGCGTCTGTTCAATTTTTTTATTTTCTATTTTAATGTGCCTGCCAAAAAGCGGCTTAGGCGTTGCATATTTAAGATTTGTTTTCTGCGGAAATTTATTAATCTTTTTTCTAAGTAAATCCAATACCTTTTCGTAATCATAATTTCCGCTGAAAGAAACAACCAGATTAGAAGGTTTATAGTAAATATCTTTAAAGTCCGAAAGGTCACTTTTGCTTATCCTGCTTACCGTCGGAATATAGCCTATAATTTCTTCGCCTAAAGAATTATTAGGCCAGATAAGCTTATCAAGAATGCTGCCGGCGCGGGAAGTTGGAAGGTCGTTATACATTTTAAGCTCTTCCAATATTACGTTTCTTTCTTTGGTTATGTCGCTTTGCTTTAAAAGCGGGGAAAATACCATATCAAGAAGTATATCCAGGCTTATCGGAAGATTTTTACTTAAAAAATGAGCGTAATAAGCTGTGGTTTCCTGCGAAGTAAAACCGTTTAACGCTCCTCCGCGGCCTTCTATTTCTCTTTTAATTTCCCGGTAAGAATGATTTTTACTTCCTTTAAAAACCATATGCTCAAGGAAATGAGAAATTCCGCGTAAGTTTTTATTTTCAAAACGCGAGCCTATTTTTATAAAGACTCCCAAAGACGCTGTTTCCAGGTCCTTAAAAGGCGAAAATATAAAAGTGGCGCCGTTAATGTTTGTAAGTTTATACATGTGTTCCTCGCTTAGCTCGGAAAGAGTACAGTTTACAGAGTACAGTTTACAGAAAACAGGGTACAGAATAATTTTTGTTTCTTTTCTGACTTCTGCTTCCTGCCTTTTGTGCTTTGCATTTATTTTTTATCTGTTCTCTGTACTCTGTTATCTGTTTTCTAATTATGCTCTGCCCTCAGAGACCGAACGTAGTTTTTAAAACTATTCAGGAAATTACCCCTGGTATGGTTTTCCTTTATAAATTTAACTATTGCGCTTCCGATAATCGCTCCGTCGCTGAATTTGCAGATATTTTTAAACTGCTCTTTTGTGTGCACGCCGAAACCTACGCACACAGGAAGATCAGTTTCTTTTTTTAATTGCTTTATGTGGCCTGAGAGCGAATCATAGGAAATTTCGCGCACTCCTGTTGTTCCGGTTACTGAAATATAATACAAGAAACCTTTGCTTGCCTTAAGAATTTTTTTTGCGCGTGAGATGGGCGTAACCGGAGTTATAAAAAATACGGTTTCTATTTTATGTTTTTTCGCCTGCCTTAAATACTCCGAAGCTTCATCAATAGGCAAATCCACGGTAAGAATTCCGGAAACGCCTGCCTCATTCATGCTTTTAAAAAAATCTTCTACGCCGAACCTGAAAACCGGGTTGTAATAAGTCATTAAAGCAACAGGCACTTTAATATCTTTTTTTATTCTGTTTAGAGTATCAAACAAATTTTTTGTATTTGCGCCATTTTTTAAGGCAATTGAGGCTGCCTCCTGGATAACCGCTCCGTCAGCAACCGGGTCTGAAAAAGGAATACCCAGTTCAATGATATCAACGCCTGCTTCCTGCAGGGCGATAATTATATCCCGCGTTTTTGCTATTGTTGGGAAGCCATATGGCACATAAGCCACGAAAGCTTTTCTACCTTGTTTCTTAAGCTCTTGAAATTTTTCTTTTATAGTCATAATTATTTATCCAGACTTTCCTGCACAATTTCCAAATCCTTGTCGCCGCGGCCTGAAAGGCAAACAATAACCAAAGCGCCTTTTGCTTTTTTTGCTAACTTCTTTAAATAAGAAATCGCGTGGGCGCTTTCAAGCGCAGGGATTATGCCTTCAAGCTCACTTAGCATCTTAAACCCTTCCAAAGCTTCATTATCTTTTACAGCAACGTAGGCTGCGCGCTTTAAATCATTGTAAAAAGAGTGCTCCGGGCCAACACCGGGATAATCAAGGCCGGCTGCGATTGAATGCGTTCCTTTTACCTGGCCGAATTTATCCTGCAAAACATAAGTCTTTGCTCCGTGCAAAACTCCGACATCGCCATAGCTTATGGAAGCAGAATTTAAATCCTTATTTAACCCGCCTGCCTCAACGCCTATAAATTTCACTTTTAAATCTTTAAAAAAAGGATAAAACAGCCCCATAGAATTACTGCCGCCTCCTACACAAGCCAAAAGATAATCAGGCAGTCGGTTTTGTTCTTTAAGTATTTGTTGTCTTGCCTCTTTACCTATGACCGACTGAAAATCCCTTACAATCATAGGATAAGGATGCGGGCCGAAGGTTGAGCCGATAAGATAATAAGTGTCTCTTACATTGGTGACCCAGTCTCTTATTGCCTCGTTACAGGCATCCTTAAGCGTTTTTGAGCCGCTTTTAACAGGAATTACTCTTGCGCCCAGGATTTTCATCCTGAAAACATTCATGCGCTGCCTTCTGATGTCCTCTTCCCCCATATAAACATCGCACTTTAAATTAAAAAGACGGGCAACTGTTGCGGCAGATACCCCATGCTGGCCTGCTCCGGTTTCCGCAATTATCCTTGATTTACCCATATGATGCGCCAGGAGCGCCTGGCCGAGCGAATTATTTATTTTATGGGCCCCTGTATGAAGAAGATCCTCTCTTTTTAAATAAATTTTCATACCGAGATGCTTACTTAAATTCTTTGCAAAATACAAAAGAGTCGGCCTTCCTGCGTAATTTTTTAGATAAAACTGGAATTCCTTTTTGAAACTGTTTTCTTTTTTAACTTTGCCGTAAAAAACTTCAAGCTCAGAAAGGCAGGAAAACAAAGTTTCCGGCATAAATTTTCCGCCGAAGGAGCCGTAATAGCCTTTTTTATCTGGAATGGGCATTTTTTACCTTCTTTATAAATTCCCGTACAAGTTCCATATCTTTCTTGCCGACAAATTTCTCAAGCCCGCTTGAAACATCAACCGCATAAGGATTAAGCTTTGCAATCTGGGAAATATTTTTTACGCTAAGGCCTCCGGATATTACTACACGGTTGCCTGATTTAATTAATTTTGATATTTCTTTAAGCATATCCTTATCCAAAGTATTTTTACCCGGAGCCTTCTGTTCGTATTTTACATCAAACATAGCCGCGTTTATTTTATAACGCGATATTTTTGAAGCAAATGGGCTGTCTTCAGGAAAAAACACTTTTATAACTCTAAATCTTGGCGCGAAACCTAAACAGTAAGACTGGTTTTCTTTACCGTGAAACTGCAAAGCGTCCAGAGAAAGCATGTTAGCCGTTTCAAACACCTTTTCCTTTTCCTCATCCATAAAGACCCCTACTTTTGTAATATAAGGGTCCAGCCCTGATATTATTTTTGCCGCTTCTTTTTCTGTTATATAACGCGGGCTTTTCTTGGAAAAAATAAAACCCAAGGCATCTGCGCCTTCTTTAGAGCAGGCTAAGGCGTCTTCTAAATTAGTTATTCCGCAAATTTTTACTTTAACCATGTCGCTTCGCTCCGCACAGATTAGCGCAGATTGGTCCGCCTTCATAATGTATTATTTTGGCGGATCCGCCTAAGCTTTTTTAAAGCGGTGGCGGAAAAACGGATTATCGCAGATAAAAATATCTGCGCCCATCTGTGATTTTCAATCTGTGGTTATCTGTGCACCCTACGCGTCTATGTGCAGCTCTTTTATTTTTTCCGCAATATTATCCGACTTCATAAGGCTTTCGCCAACCAAAATTGCATCAACCCCAAGGCCTTTAAGCAGCAAAACATCCTTAAGCGTATTTATGCCGCTTTCGCTTAATTTTGTAATTGCCTGCGGTACAAAAGGAACCAGCTTCTGGGTAGTTTTTAAATCAACCTTCAATGTATTTAAATTTCTGTTATTTATGCCTATTATATTTGGGTTTATAGAAAGCACCTTTTTAAGCTCTTTTTCGGTATGTATCTCAACTATTACATCCATTCCAAGCTCATGGCTGAAATCATAAAGTTTTTTAAGGCGCGCTTCATCAAGTATGCGCATAATAAGCAAAATTGCATCCGCTCCTACCGCGCGCGACTCAAGTATCTGTATTTCGTCTATAATAAAGTCCTTGCGCAAAACCGGAAGGTCTATTTCTTTCTTGATATCTTCTATGTAATTTATTTTACCAAGAAAAAATTCCCCTTCCGTAAGCACGGAAATCGCATTCACTTTTGCTTCGCGGTAAATTCTTGCAATTTCAATATGCGAAAAATCTTTTCTGATTACTCCGGCAGAAGGAGATGCCTGTTTTATTTCTCCGATAAATGAAATTTTCCCTTCCCTTTTTATCGCTTCGTTAAAAGGAATGGCTTTGGGAGCTTTTTTTACCAGGGAAAGCAGCTCATCCCTGTTCTTTTTTAAAATCTCTACCTTTTTTTTCTTTGCCTCTACTATTAACGAAAGTACGTTATGCATTTTATTTGTGGGAGTTTATAAAATTTTTAAATTCCGATAATTTATTTTTAGCAGCCCCTGAATCTATAATTTCTGCCGCAAGCTTTACGCCATCTTTAAGGGTTTTTGAATTTCCAAGGATATAAAAACAGCAGCTGGCGTTAGCAAGAACTACGTTACGCGCCGGCGAAGCTTTTCCTTCCAATATATTGCCTATTAAT
>JAQTUC010000017.1 GCA_028710385.1 Candidatus Omnitrophota bacterium | reverse complement strand
CCCGTTGCCGTAAACCAGCTGCATAAAATGGGGATTAAAATTATCATGCTTACCGGAGATAACGATAAAACAGCGCACGCAATAGCCGGGCAATTAAATATTAAGAGTGTTTATTCGGGAGCTTCGCCGAAAGAGAAACTGGAAATTGTCACTATGTTAAAGAATAAAGGCTTGAACGTAATGGTTGCGGGAGACGGTATTAATGACGCGCCTGCGCTGGCAGCAGCAAGTGTGGGGATTGCCATGGGCACAGGAACTGACGTTGCAATTCAAAGCGCAGGCATTACTCTTGTAAAGGGCGACCTTAACGGAATTGTTAAAACGCTTTATCTTAGTAAAAGCATTATGCGTAACATAAGAGAAAATCTTTTCTTCGCATTCATATACAATATCGTATGTATTCCTGTTGCGGCAGGCGTATTATATCCGTTTTTCGGGCTGCTTCTAAATCCTATGATTGCGGGTGCCGCGATGAGTTTCAGCTCCGTTTCGGTTATAGGAAATTCTTTAAGGCTGCGTAATCTTAAACTTCAATCTGCGTAACATTCACTCGCGTTTGCTTGAGCCATTCTTCAAATAAAACTTTCTTTGAAAAACCCTAAGCCCTTCTTAACGCACTTGTCATTTTCTTTTTAATATTGATTTTATTCTGTAACGAAAACAATCAGAAAACAGCAGAAACGTATTCTTGTTTGTTTTTTGAGCCGCACTTACAATTGAGATAAATGCATAAGGAGAAATACGTAATATTAATTTTTTAACCCAAGTAAAGGAGGTGCGTTGTGTGCAGGAAATCATTGGCTAAGACTTTATTTTTGGCAACAGCTTTTGTGGCTGTTTTTTCTGTCTGCGCCGGCAATTTTGCGTTTGCGCAAAGCCAGCCGACTCAGGACCCTACCCTTATACCTAAATATCAGGACTCTCTTGTTATTCCTCCGGTAATGCCTAAAACCGGACAGGTTCAGACAGAAAAAAGGAAGATAGCGGATTATTACGAAATTGCGGTAAGGCAGTTTACCCAGCAGATACTTCCAACCGGAATGCCTCAGACAACTGTGTGGGGTTATGGTTCGGAGCAGAATCCCCAGACATTTAATTATCCCGCATTTACAATTGAGGCAAAAAACAACAAACCCATAAGAGTAAAATGGATTAATGAATTGCTGGATGCAAATGGTAATTTTTTACCGCATCTTTTCCCGGTTGATCAGACACTTCATTGGGCAAACCCAGTGGGAGGTATTTCAGGAAGGGATATGCGTGGCACAAGTGACGCTCCTTATGTGGGCCCGGTGCCTATAGTAACGCATTTGCACGGAGGCCATGTTGCCGAGGAAAGCGACGGTTATCCGGAAGCCTGGTATCTTCCGGCGGCAAATAATATCCCGCAAGGTTACGCAACAACAGGAACTTACTACGATATAAATAAAGGAATAGCTGCGACAGGAGCAAATTGGCAGGCAGGTACGGCTATTTTTGATTATCCTAATGACCAGAGAGCAACAACTCTTTGGTATCATGACCACGCGCTTGGCATGACCAGGCTCAATGTTTACACCGGGCTAGCAGGGTTTTATCTCATAAGGGGAGGAGACGATGATGAGGTGCGCACTCTCTCCGGGGGCCGCGCCAAATTACCCGGCCCTGCACCGAAAGAGCATGCTATAGCCGGGCAGAGATTCTATGAGATACCGATAGTTGTGCAGGACCGCAGTTTTAATTCGGACGGCTCATTTTTCTATCCTGACAGTCGTGTTTATTTTGACGGTTTTACCGGGCCATACGCGCCCACAACTGATGTGGCGCCCATATGGAATCCTGAGTTTTTCGGAAACACTATAGTTGTTAATGGTAAGACCTGGCCGTATCTTCAGGTAGAGCAGCGCAGGTATAGGTTAAGATTTTTAAACGGCAGCGGTTCAAGATTTTTAATTTTAAAGTTCGACAATAATTTACCTTTCTGGCAAATAGGCGCAGACGGCGGATTTCTTCCGGCACCCGTTCAGCTTAACCAATTGCTTATGGCTAAGGCAGAAAGAGCCGACGTGATTGTTGATTTTACAAATGTTCCCGTAGGCAGCAATATAGTTTTGCAAAATATCGGCCCTGACGAGCCTTTTAATGGCGGCCCGTTTATTCCCGCTGACCCAAACACGACAGGCCAGGTTATGCAATTTCGCGTTGTTGCTAAAAGAGGTATAGATACAAGCACGCCTCCCAATCAATTGGTTCTTCCTGCAAGAGCTGCGCTTCCAGCGGCAATCACCACAAGGCACTTGTCACTTAATGAGTTAGACTCCGCTGTCCTTCCTGGAGTGGGGCCTACCCAGTCATTGCTGGGCACTACTGACCTTACAGGGCCATCGCCTATGGGCATGCCTATGATGTGGTCAGACGCAATTACCGAAAATCCTATATCCGGTGATACCGAAGTTTGGGAGTTCTACGATTTTACTGCTGACGCGCACCCTATACATATTCATCAAGTGCAGTTTGAGGTAGTTAACAGGGAAATATTTGATCCTGCATACGGCACAGTAGGAGCGATTACGTTTCCGCAGCCTTGGGAAACCGGCACAAAAGATACAGTCATTGCTTATCCCGGACAAATTACCCGCGTTAAAGCAAAGTTTGATATTCCGGGGCAATTCGTATGGCACTGTCATATTCTTGAGCACGAAGACAATGAAATGATGAGGCCTCTTAGAGTTACCGCAGGCCCTCAGGATATTCCGGTTGCGCCGACGAATCTTACAACAAGCAAGGGAGTTTCAACCGTATACTTAAGATGGAAAGATAATTCAAGCAACGAAACTTCTTTTGAAATAGAAAGAGCTATGGCTGAAACCGGTCCATTTACTCTTATGGGCACAAGCAGGGCAAACAGGCCGACGTTTACCGATTCCGGGCTCGCAAGGCAGACTACTTATTACTACAGGATCCGCGCAATTAATAAGAACGGCGCATCAGGTTATTCAAACACGGCTTTTGCCACGACAAGGTAATGGTTAAATTATTTGAAACTTCTTAGCGCAATTAAGGGCATAATCTTTGGCTGCCGTAAACTATCGGCAGCCAAAGAGAATTGCCTAATCCCGCCTGATCTAAAATCCAACTAAAGCAGAAAAAAGTCATAAAAATGTGGATTTCTGTAATTTACAATTCCAGATTGTGCGGTTAAATATGCTACACATCTAACAATGAATAATTTTTCAAATGTTTTAGAGGATATAACCGGCGACAGAGCGCTAAGGCGCGAGGATTTAACAACTCTTCAGGTTAACCTGGGCAATCTTTGCAACCAATCCTGCAGGCATTGTCACATTAAAGCTTCGCCTTTGGGCAGGCGCATAATGCAGCGCAACACCATAGACGATATAATTGCTTTTCTTTGCTTTAATAAGGTTAAAACTCTTGATATAACCGGAGGCGCACCTGAGCTTAACCCTTATTTTGATTATTTTGTCAAATCTGCCAGGAATCTGGTTGCAGAATTAATCGTGCGCTCTAATCTTACTGTATTTTTTGAGCCCGGGAAAAGTTATCTTCCGGAATTTTTTAAAAACTACAAAATTCATCTTATTTGTTCGCTGCCCTGTTATACGCAAAAGAATGTTGACAGCCAGAGAGGGGAAGGAGTTTTTAAAAAAAGCATAAAAGCCCTTAAGCTTTTAAATGAAACAGGATTTTCAAAGGATAACGGGCTATTGCTTGATTTGGTTTATAATCCGGGCGGAGCTTATTTACCCAGTCGGCAGGATAAACTGGAAAATGATTATAAGGAAAACTTATATAAAAATTACGGTATAAACTTTAACCGCCTTGTTACGATAACCAATGTTGCCATAAACAGATTCAAAGAACAGCTTAAAGCCAATAACGAATATGAAAAATATTTGAAAGTTTTGGAAGATAATTTCAATCCTGAAAATATTCAGCGGCTTATGTGCCGTTATTTTTTAAGCGTTGATTTCAAAGGATACCTATACGATTGCGATTTTAATTTAGCTCTGGGACTTTTTCTAAAAGGCATAGGAGGAGAGCCTCTCGCCCTAAATAATTTAGACCGGCTGCAGTTTGCAAAAACCGGAATAATAACCGGAAAACATTGCCTGGCCTGCGTTGCAGGCTGTGGGTCAAGCTGTCAGGGGGCTTTAACCGCAGAATGCGCCGATAAGAACGATATATAGAAACTGTGTCAATATAAATATAAGATACTTCAGGCGCTCTTGTCCATCGCGCCTTCGGTATCAATTCGTGCATACAACTTATGTTCGCTGCGACTGACGTCACAGCTGCCATAAGTTGTGCGCTCATTGAAGGAGGGTCTATGAAAGTTATTAAATTGCCGGGGGCTATAGTAGCAGCTTTAATTATGCTTGGCGGCTGCGCAGCGTATCAGCTTTCAAGCGAAAGCAAGAAAATTACCATAGAAAATATTTCAGCCGATACTTTTACGGTTGGCTTTTGCGCAACCGCTTATATGAAGCAGGAGGACGTTGAGAAGTACGCACTTTCACGCGCCAGCGAAGAGGCGCTTGCAAAAGGGTGCCCGCAATTTTTTGTGGTTAAAAAACGCGATGAATCTGAATTTTGCGAATATAACCCCCAAAAAAACCTTGGTTCTACGTCTATGACGCCGCTAAAAGATTATCCTGTGTCCGGAGTTTCCCCTTTTATGAAGCCTAATATTACGTTAACTCTTCAATGCGTGCGTAACGGTGGAAAAGTAAAAGGAAAAGTTATAGATGCCAAAAAATTTCTTGAAGAAAATCCTATAGGATATAAGTAGAAAAAAGTCAAAATAAAGTAGAAATATATCATTGCAGGTTTTTGCAATTTCAGGTATATTTAATCTTACTTAGTAGAAAAAAGTCAATAAACATAAATAATCTTGTTAAGTTAGACTATTTGGGGCAAAATAGCTGCTGGTATTTTAGCATTTTATAAACTTCTGTTGCAAAAACAGATAGATATATGTCTATCAGGTCAAAACTAATTATCCTGTTTATTTTAATTGCCACCGCACCCCTGCTTTTTGTTACCTTCTTTACTTTCAATAATTACAAAAAATCTCTGGAGTCAGCGCATCTGTCTGATTTACGCAATATCGCCGAATTTAAAGCTGACAAGATAGAAACATATTTTTCAGTATTAAAAACCGACATAGAAACAATCAGAGACTCTTATGTTGTCAAAAATTATTTTCCCGTATTGGTAAAATATTTAAGTTCTCCTGAAAGCCAGGAGTTTATTTCTGCAAAGAAAGAAATCGATGATATCTTGCAGAAACAGGCTTTGAATTTTAATGTTACTGACATTATGCTGGTTGACCAGGCAGGGGAAGTTGTATATTCAGCAAACCCCCGGCATTATGCAAAAGATTTTCGCGCAAAAATTTCAACGCTAAAAGAAAGTATATTTGAAGCAGATAAAAAAGATATTTATCTTTCAGATGTATTTTTGGACAGGGCAGAAGAGAGCAGCCCGGTGGTATTAATTGCCGGACCAGCCAGCGATTCTAACGGAGTTTTCAACGGTATTGTTGTTTTAGAGGTCAGTATGCAACCGGTATATGCGCTTATCAAGAATACAGCAGGGCTTGGCGCAACCGGAGAAATACTTTTGGTTGCGAAAAAAGATAATTCTGTGCTGTTTTTAAATCCTTTAAAATACGATTCGCAAGCGGCCTTCAAAAAAAGCGTAACCATGGGCAATGAAATCGGCGTGCCTGCGCAAAAAGCGGTTTCCGGACAAAGCGGTTCAGGCCGGCTTAAAGATTACCGCGATAAAAGTGTCATAGCTGCCTGGAGATATATTCCTTCGTTAAACTGGAGCCTGGTTGCAAAGATTGATGCATCTGAAGCATTGGCTGATGTAATTGAGTTAAGGCATCGTTTGCTCGCAGTTATATTTATTGTTCTTTTTTTAAGCGCGATAACTGCGATTTTGATTTCCCATTCTATTTCCCGTCCGATAAAAGACCTTTCTTATGCCGCGCAGAAAATAGGCCGGGGAGAATTGGATTATAAAATTGAAAACTTCGCAAAAGATGAAATCGGCCTGCTTTCGTCAGCCTTTAGCAAAATGATTCATGACCTGAAGGCTGCGGATAACTTGAGTAATATTGAAAGAAAAAGGCTGTATGGGGTCCTTGAAACGCTTCCGGTTTACGTTATCCTGCTGGATAAAGATTATCGCGTTCCTTTCGCTAATAAATTCTTTCGTGATAGATTCGGAAATTCAAACGGCAAGCGCTGCTACGAATATTTATTTAACCGAAACAGTCCTTGCGAAAATTGCGAGACATATAAAGTAATGGAAACAAATGCTCCGCATAAGTGGGAGTGGTTGGGCCCGGATGGCCGCAATTATGATATTTATGATTACCCTTTCACGGATACGGACGGCTCTAAGATGATACTTGAAACAGGCATTGATGTTACCGAAAAAATACGCGCGCAAGCTGCCATAAAACACGCAAATGCTTACCATAGAAGTTTAATTGAGGTAAGCATTGACCCATTGGCGACGGTTGATGCAGCCGGAAAGATTATGGATGTAAACAAAGCTGCCGAGGACATTACCGGGATAGCCAGAGACAAATTAATCGGCACTGATTTTTCAAGCTATTTTACAGAGCCGGAAAAAGCGCGCGCCGGCGCAAAGAAAGTTTTTGAGCAAGGCTTAATAACTGATTATGAGCTGGAAATTAAAAATAAAGATGGGCGCATAACTCCGGTTTTATGTAATGCCTCAGTTTACCGGGATGAGGCCGGTGAAATTGCAGGCATATTTTCTTCAATGAAAGATATCACTAAACGAAAACTTGCGGAAGATATCGCTCGCCAGGCCAATATTTATCATCGTAATTTGATTGAGACTAGCCTGGATCCGCTGGTGACAATTAATCCTGAAGGTAAAATTACGGATGTTAACGAAGCAACTGTAAAGGCTACAGGCGTTATGCGGGACGAATTAATCGGCACTGATTTTTCGGCATACTTTACGCAACCCGGGAAAGCCCGGGAAGGGTATCAACTGGTTTTTTCAGAAGGTGCAGTTAAGGATTACCCCCTTACTATCAGCTCAAAAGACGGACGGCTTATTGATGTTTTATATAATGCTTCGGTGTATAAAGATGAGGCGGGCAATGTTCTCGGTGTTTTTGCCGCGGCACGCGACGTAACTTTACAGAAGCAAGCTTTCCAATATGCGCGGAATCTTATTGAAACAAGCCTTGACCCTCTTGTTACCATATCCAGCGACGGAAAGATTACCGATGTTAACGAGGCTACGATAAAAGCAACCGGGTTGGCCAGGGATGAGATTGTAGGCACAAATTTTTCAAATTATTTTACAGAGCCGGCAAGGGCAGAAGCAGGTTACCAGCAGGTGTTTGCGAAAGGTTTTGTCACGGATTATCCTTTAACCATACGTAATGTAAGCGGAAAGTTAACGGATGTTTTGTATAATGCTTCGGTGTATAAAGATAATAGCGGCAAGGTTATCGGTGTTTTTGCCGCGGCGCGCGACGTAACCGAGCGCAAACTCGCCGAAAAGGAACTTGAAAGGCACCGGCAGCATCTTGAGGAATTGGTCAACGAACGGACAGGCCAGCTTGAAGCTGCTAATTTAGGCCTGGCTGCTGAGGTTTCAGAGCGTAAGCAGGCAGAGGAAACATTATCCAAAGAACGCGCTAACCTCCAGAAGATTTTTGACGTTGTTAACGTGGGTATGCTTTTGATAGATAAAGACGGGAAGGTGAAACGTATTAGCAATACCATATCTAAATGGCTTGGCAAAGATATGTCTGCCTCCTGCGGCAGGCAGCCCGGAGACGTGGTTAATTGCATACACGCATTGTCAAGCGCAGATGGCTGCGGGCATGCTGTTCATTGCGTAACCTGTCCCATAAGAAAAACATTTGAATCGGTTTTTGCCACCGGAAAATCAGCGCACTCAGTTGAAGCGCAAGCGCTGCTTTCAGTAGCCGGTAAAGAAACCCCCTTATGGTTTGAGATAAGCGTTGACCCGCTTATGCTGGAGGGGCAAGCACACGCTATAGTTGCTCTTAACAATATTACTTCGCGCAAAGAAGCAGAAGATTCAGTTAAGCAAAGCGCGCTTCGTTTTGAATTACTCGCTTTTACCGCAAAAGAATTGCTTGGCAGCTCGCAACCGCAAAAGATAGTGAACTCATTATGCGCTAAGGTAATGGAGCATCTTGACTGTCATGTGTTTTTTAATTTTCTGGTTGACGAAAAAGCCGGCAGGCTGAGGTTGAACGCTTATGCCGGAATACCGCAAGAGGAAGCCGAAAAGATTGAGTGGCTCAATTACGGTGTTGCAGTGTGCGGTTGTGTGGCAAGAGACGGCGAACGCATTGTAGCTGAGCATATTCAGGCAAAGCCTGATTGCCGCACAGAATTAGTCAGGTCGTATGGAGTAAAAGCGTATGCCTGTCACCCCATATTAAGCCCCAAAGGGCTTATAGGCACCCTTTCTTTTGGCACGCGCAGCCGGGAGACTTTCAGCGAGAAAGACATTTCGCTTATGAAAGCAGTCACGGATCAGGTGACTATTGCCATGAGCCGCATAAAGGACGAAGAAGAACTGCGCCAGACAAGAGATTATCTGGAGAATATTTTTAATTACTCTAACGCGCCGTTTATCTGCTGGGATGCGCAGTCAAAAATTACCCGTTTTAATCATGCCTTTGAAAAACTTACGGATTACAGGCAGGAAGAAGCGATAGGAAAAGATTTAAGTATATTATTTCCGGAAAACACAAGAGAGGATTCTTTAAGCAAGATTAAACTGGCTTTAACCGGAGAGCATTGGGAGGTGGTTGAAATACCCATAATACGTAAAGACGGCGAGGTGAGGATAGCGCTTTGGAATTCCGCTAATATCTATGCTCCTGACGGAAAGTCCCTTATAGCGACCATTGCCCAGGGCCAGGATATTACAGAGCGTAAACGGGCAGAAGAAGACCTTAAGCGTTCCAATGAAAATCTTGAGCAATTTGCCTATGTTGCCAGCCATGACCTTCAGGAGCCTTTGAGGGTAATGGCAAGTTATTCTCAGCTTCTTGAAAAACGTTATAAGGAAAAAATGGATAAAGACGCAAACGAGTTTATAGATTTTATTGTTGACGCGGCAAAGCGTATGCAAAAACTCATAACGGATTTATTGGCATATTCGCGCGTGGGAAGGCTGGATGCGCGTATGGATGCTGTTGATTGTAACGAAATTCTCGGTAAGGTGAGATACACCTTAAGCCCGCTCATAGAAGAAACCAAAGCTGTAATTACAAATGATACCCTGCCTGTTTCAGTATGCAGCGAAATCCAGCTTATCCAGCTTTTTCAAAACCTGATCCAGAATGCAATTAAATTCAAAGGTGAGGCTGCGCCGCGTATCCATATAGGGGCAAGGCGGCAAAACAACGAATGGGTTTTTTCTGTAGCGGATAACGGCATTGGCATTGATGGAAAATACAAAGATAAGATTTTCTTAATATTCCAGAGGCTTCATACAAGAGACAAATACCCCGGAACAGGAATAGGGCTTTCAATATGCAAGAAAATAGTTGAGGCTCACGGAGGAAGAATTTGGGTTGAGTCAGAACCCGGCCGCGGTTCAACTTTTTATTTTACTGTTCCGGGAAAATAAAAAGTTTGCCTGTAAGGTTAAAATTATTGGCGTAAAACACGGAGGTTTAAATGAATAACGGT
Organism: Candidatus Omnitrophota bacterium; assembly: GCA_028710385.1. GTDB lineage: Bacteria > Omnitrophota > Gorgyraeia > Duberdicusellales > 4484-171 > JAJYOP01. The sequence continues at coordinate 6,222 of JAQTUC010000017.1, read as the reverse complement.
AGTTGTTTCAGTCCGGTTGAAATTTTACTTGTTGAAGATAACCCTGCTGATGTCCGGCTTATGGTTGAGACGTTGAAAGAGGAGAAAATCTGCAACAATCTTAATGTTGTTGTTGACGGTGAAGAAGCGCTTATGTATTTGCGTAAGCAGGGAAAATTTTCAAAAGTTAAACGCCCAGACCTCATATTGCTTGATCTTAATCTTCCAAAAGTTGACGGTAGAGAGGTTCTTAAAGAAATAAAAACAGACGAAAAATTAAAAACAATACCGGTTGTTATACTTACTGTTTCCAAGGCAGAAGAGGATATACTAAAAACCTATAAGTTGCACGCAAACTGTTACATTACAAAACCGGTAGACCTTGCGCAATTTTCCAAAGTTGCCAGGGCGGTAAATGATTTCTGGCTGACTATTGTAAAATTACCGCCTAACAATATATGAAGTAATAGTTTGCAGTTATTTCAAAGCAAATGGATAAAAAAGAGATAAAAATACTTTTGATTGAAGACAATCCGGCTGACGCCAGGCTTGTTTTTGAGATGCTTAAAGGTATTGTTGAGCCTGTTTTTAAAATTACTCATGCCGGAATGCTTGATGACGGTATGAAGAAATTAAAAAATGGAAAATTCGATGCCTGCATACTGGATGTCGGTCTTCCGGACAGCCGCGGTTTTGAGGGCCTTGAGAAAATAAGCAAAGAATATCCAACAGTTCCTGTTATCCTGTTTACCGGAGTTGATGACGAAAATCTGGGCATTGAGGCTATGCATAATACTGCGGCTGACTATCTTGTTAAGGGAAGAATAGACACCACTCTTCTTGTGCGCAGCATCAGATATGGTATTGAGCGCAAGAAGCTGGAAACAGTTTTACGCGAACGAGAGCAGAGGCTGCGCCTTGCAACTGATGTAGGCAAACTAGGAGTTTTTATCTGGAACGTAAAGTCCGATGAGGTCTATTGGAAAAATGATTTGATGTATGCTATCTTCGGCTATTCGCTGGCCGATAAACCATTGAACAAATTAGAATTCATGCAGCATGCAATCTATAAAGAAGATGCTGTAGGGTTTGCTAAAAAGCTTAGAGAGGGGTTAAAGAGAGGCCGCATAACCGGGCTTATCTGCCGCATACGCCGTAAAAATGACGCAGCCATACGCTGGGTTGAATTTTCAGGGTGCCTGGATACGACATCAGAGCCTGGTTTTATCCGGGCAATTTGTATAGTGAGGGACATTACCGAGCGCAAAGAAACAGAGAGGATGCTAGAAAGAGAGCATGATTTTCTGGAAAAAGCAGTAAGGCAGCGCACAAACGATTTAAATAAAGCAAATGAAATTCTTGAAAGAGTATTTTCCAGCACACATTTTTGTATAGTATATCTGGACAGTAATTTTAATTTCATAAGGGTAAATAATGCTTATGCCAACGCTTGCGGGCACAGCTGCGAATTTTTTATAGGAAAAAACCATTTTGCGTTGTACCCTAATGAAGAAAATCAGGGCATTTTTAAAAAAGTCGTAGAAACAGGCAAACCGTTTTCTGTGTATGCCAAACCTTTTGAGTTTCCTGATCATCCTGAATGGGGGGTGACTTTTTGGGATTGGAGCCTGCAGCCGGTAAGAGATGAAGCCAACGAAATAAAAGGCCTTATTTTTTCTATGCTGGATGTTACCAAGAAAAAACAAGCGGAAGAGGAATTGAAAAAAGCTTCTCTCGAGTTGGATAAGTCAAAACGGCTTTCAGATATAGGTGTCCTCGCTGCAACTGTGGCGCATGAATTGCGTAACCCGTTAGCTGCTATAAATATGGCAGCGCACAACATTAAAAGAAAAGCTGCCAACCCGCTTTTAAACCAGCATATAGAGAATATAGAAAAGAAAGTGTTTGAAAGCGACCAGATTATAAACAATTTATTATTTTACTCAAGGATTAGAAAGCCGCACATAGAAAACGTAAGGATTGATAAGCTCCTGGAAGAATGCCTTGCGGCAGCGGGAGGTAAAGAAAAAAACGGGATAACAATAAAAAGTAAATTGAAGCCCCTGGAAAACATTTCAATAGAGGCTGATTCGCTTCAGATAAGGGAAGTATTTCAGAATATCTTAAATAACGCAAAAGATGCTGTTTGTGAAGGAAGCGGAAAGATAGAGGTAGAAGTTGTTAACGCAAAAGACTCCTTAAGGATTTATCTTAAAGATAACGGCGCAGGTATAAGCAAAGAGTCAATCGGCAGGATATTTGAGCCATTTTTTACAACCAAGGCAAAAGGAACCGGGCTTGGTTTGACGGTTTGCCAGCAGATTGTCGCGCTGCACAACGGATTCATAAATATTGAAAGTGAACCGGGGAATGGGACGACAGTTATTGTAACACTTCCCAAGAAAAGCACTCATTAACCTTTTTGCTCCTGCGAGAGAAGCGAGGCAGGTTTTTTTTGTGGTTTTAACCACAGGCGAATGGAGGATAAGAAATAGGTTGCTGACATTACCGGCCACTTACTTTCTATTATCTGCTATCTAAGATGTAACCGTTTACAAAAAATTTTCAAAAAATCTTCAACTGTACCCCAAAAAATGGTATGATTTAAAGAGCGCTATTTTACCGGCCTTCTATATATATTAAGGTAAGGGGCGGCCTTAAAACCAAAAAGATTTAAAATGGTTATATTTATTATACTGCTTATAGTTGGTGGCGTGTTCGCGGGGCTTTATGTGCTTTTGCCTTCATCCTCAGATAAGAGCAAAGTCGGAGAGATACAAAAAGAGGATTATGAAGCGACTATCAAAAGGCTTCAGGAAAAAGTAGGTTCTCTTAAGGAAAATATTTCTTCATTAAACGTAAAACTAAAAGAAACTGACGGAAATATAAAAAACCTTGAAACACAGTTGCAGGAAAAAGATAAGGAAAAGCAGGAACTTGAGAAGACAATAGAAAAACAGAAAAAATGGGAGGAATTAGGCAGCAAGGATACACAGAGCGCAAAGCAGCAGGCGGTTGAGCTTAAAGACAAACTTCAGGAAAAAGAAAAAGACATTGAAAAGAAATTTTCCGAGAATGTAAAATTAAACAGAGAGGTAAAAGAATTAAACGACAAGATAGAGGAAATCACAAAACATAATAATGAAAAAGATGAAGAAATAAGAGTTTTAAAATTCAAGCTGAAGGATTATCTCTCTAAACTCCAGGAACAGACAAAAACAACGCACGGCTTAAAGAGAAAGCTTGAGCAAAGCGATTGGGTTTCAAAAGATGAGTATAAGGAGCTTAAGGAAAACTTTGACAATATTGAAAAAGAAATAGAGGAAAAGAAAAAGATATTACTTGCGAAAGACGAAAAGTTAAATGAGCTGGAGGCAAAAGTCCACCAATTAAATGCCCAATTAACAGTCAAGTCCAGAGAGGTTACAGAGGGTTCCTTGCCTCAAGAAACCGCAAAGGTTGAGGAGACAAAAAATCCCGAAGAATTAACGCCTTTGGAAAAACCCGCAGAATCAATTGCTCCTTTGCCTGAGGCGGCAGAGAAAAAAGATTTAACGCAAACTACGGAAAAACCAGAGCAACCTGAAGCTGAAAAAACAATTCTTCCAACAGAAGTGCCTAAAACCCAAGAGCCTGCAAAAGAAGAAACTCCGAAACCACAGGAAGAACCGCCAAAGCCTCAAGAAGAACCGGCAAAACTTCCAGAGGAACCGGCAAAACCAAAAGAGGAAGAAACAAAGCAGCCGGCAGAAGCAGCTGAGGAGCCGCAGGCTGAAGAAAAAGTAGATTTGTCCGTAGACCTTAGCAAAGTAAGAAATATCGGTATTATGGCGCATATTGATGCCGGCAAAACCACTCTTACCGAACGCCTGCTTTTTTACACAGGAAAAATTCATAAAGTAGGCGAGGTTCATGACGGAAAAGCCACCATGGACTGGATGAAACAGGAAAGGGAGCGCGGTATTACAATTACCGCTGCCGCGACTACCTGTTTCTGGCTTGATACAAGAATTAATGTTATTGATACTCCCGGCCACGTTGATTTTACCGCTGAAGTTGAAAGGAGCCTTCGCGTGCTTGACGGAGCTGTTGTTGTTTTCTGCGCAGTCGGCGGAGTTGAGGCGCAGTCTGAAACTGTATGGCGGCAGTCAGATAAATACCATGTTTCAAAAATGGTATTTGTTAATAAAATGGACCGCGTCGGCGCTGATTTTTATAAGGTCCTTGGAGAGATAGAAGAAAAATTAGGGGCAAACGCCGTTCCCGTGGAAGTTCCCATAGGCGCAGAGGCTGATTTCAAAGGCGTGGTTGATTTAATAGAAATGAAAGCTTATATGTATGGGAAAGATGAAGACGTTAAAAAAGTAAACGCCGAAGAAATACCGGCTGATTGCCTGGAGCTGGCAAAAAAATGGCGGCATAATTTACTTGAAAAAACCTGTTCTTTGGACGAATCGCTGGCAGAAAAATATTTGAAAGACGAAAATTCTATAACTCCGGAAGAATTAAAATCAGCCATAAGAAAAGCGACTATAGGCAATAAAATTATTCCTATGCTTTGCGGATCAGCGCTTAAAAACAAGGGATTGCAGAAACTTCTGGACGCAGTAACTTTTTATCTTCCCTCCCCGCTAGATTTACCCGCGGTTGAAGGAAAAGACCCCAAGGATGCAAGCACCCTGATTAAAATTTCTCCTACGGTAAATGAGCCGTTCGCTGCGCTTGCATTTAAAATACAGGCAGACCCTCACGTCGGAAAACTGGTTTATTTCAGGGTTTATTCAGGTTATCTTACAGCAGGCTCTTACATTTTTAACAGCACCAAAAATAAAAAAGAAAGAGTGGGAAGAATTCTCCAAATGCACGCTAATCAGAAAGAAAACAGAAGTTCTATCTGCGCAGGCGATATTGGAGCGGCAGTCGGCCTTGGCTCAACAGTTACAGGGGATACTTTATGCTCAGAAACAAGGCCCGTTATACTTGAATCAATAGAATTTCCTGAGCCGGTAGTTTCCATAAGCATAAAACCAAAGACAAGGCAGGACCAGGATAGATTAGGCAAAGCCATAATGAAACTGGTTGAAGAAGACCCTACTTTTGCTTTTGAGACCGATGAAGAAACCAATGAAATTCTTCTCTCCGGAATGGGCGAATTGCATCTTGAGATCATGGTGGACAGGTTAAAGGAAGAGTTTAAGGTTGAGGCGGAAGTAAGCCCTCCAAAAGTCGCATATAAGGAAACAATATTAAAAACCGTAACAGGAGAGTATAAACACATAAAACAATCCGGCGGCCATGGGCAATACGGGCACGTGGTTATAGAGTTTTCTCCAAACGAAAAAGGAAAAGGTTTTGTTTTTGAAAGTAAAATAAAAGGAGGAGCAATCCCCCAGAACTTTGTGCCTTCTATAGAAAAAGGCTTAAAAGAAGTTATGAAAAAAAGCGTGTATGCAGGATACCCTGCCGTTGATTTTAAGGCAACTCTTCTTGACGGCTCTTTCCATGAGGTTGACTCGTCCGATATAGCATTTCGTATCGCTGCGATGGGCTGTTACCGCGAAACTTTCTTAAAGGCGAACCCTGTGCTTATTGAGCCGTATATGCGTATTGAAGTGCTTACACCGGAGGAATATTTAAGCAGTATAGTAGGTTATATCTGTTCAAAAAGAGGAAAAATCATAAATATAGAAGATAAAAGCAACCAGAAGCTTATCATATCCGAAGCTCCGCTTTCTGAAATGTTTGGTTATTCCCAGATTTTCCGCTCGCTCTCAAGCGGCCGCGCAACTTTTGCCATGGAATTTTCCAAATATGAGCCGCTTCCTTCAAGCCTTGCCGAAAAAATCGTTGAGGAAAAGAAAAAGGAAAAAGAAGCGCAGAATAAATAGGTTATTAGGTTAATAGGCTGCTATGCTTTTAAGTTAAACCTACCAGCATAATAACATATCAGCCTGCCAACTTATCAACCAAGAATCTTGACAAAAAAAATTTTTAGAATATAATTTTTTCTCCAGTGCGGTTTGGAAATTTTTATTTTATTTAATATAGATAAATGTCTTCATAGAACCTCGCATCGGACTGCTCACTATATTTTATATTTAAATAATTTCCGAAGCCTGGAGTAATTTTAAAAATCAAAATTTATACGGTGGTATTTATTGATATCCGCCAAAGGCAGGTTACTATGTCTTTATTCAAGCTTTACTGGTTATGCAGAATTTTTGGGCATCGTTTCGTCCTGAT
>JAQTUC010000016.1 GCA_028710385.1 Candidatus Omnitrophota bacterium | reverse complement strand
GCAATAACCGGAAAGTTCACTTCCACATCTTTCATCCCTTTGTATTGCGCCTTCTCTTTTATCGTACGCATCCAGGCGATATGGCTGTAAATACTGTCAATAGACAATCCGATTAACTTACAACTTAAAGCTTCAAACTCTTTCTGCATTGAAGCAAATGTCATAAATTCCGTTGTGCAAACAGGAGTAAAGTCTGCCGGATGACTGAATAAAATCACCCAGCTTCCCTTGTAATCATCTGGAAAATTTACAGTGCCTTGCGTGGTCTCTGCAGTAAAGGAAGGGGCTTTTGAACCAATAATCGGAAATCCGTATTCCGAAGTTGTTGTCGGCTTGTTTTCTTCGGCAACAGGATTATTTTGAATCAAAACTACCAAAGCACAAAATGTAATCAGCGTTAATACCTGCCTAAAATTTTTCACATTCTCCTCCTTTTTTGGTTATCAGTTTTAATATACTTTATCAAAAAGAGGGTTTGTGAAAATAGGAAGGTTCTACCTTATCCTGACTTTTTTCGTTTTGTTTAACGGTTAGGGACGGTATATTATTAAATAAATTGCTTACAAATTACTTCCCGGCATTTTCTTCAATCGCTTTGTTGATAGTATCTACTAAGGACTTTGCTTCTTCCTTTTCCTCAGCGGGCCCTCCGGTAATTTCAATTTCGCCTCCGGATACGGGCATTTTTATAAAAGGGGCCATTATCAAATTGCCATTAATAAAAACTGCCATTTGTTTATTAATATTTTTAGAGGTAATTTCTCTAAGTTTTTCTTTTCCTTTATCCGTGAATTTTAATACGATAGACGTATGTTGCAGCCTAATGCCTTTAATGTAAACCGGAACGGTAACCGCTGATGCCGAAACAATATCATCTATCGTAAGAACAGGCTTACTTTCCACAAATATTTCTTCTGTTTTGCCTGAAGGCAATTTTAATATAGTTTTGTCGCAATCTTTATTCTGCACTGCGCAACATAGTTTAAAATTTACAATATTTTTATCTGTCCCGCCCGCAGTTTCAGCAAAAAGCAAAGGAATAAATAATAAAGACAGCGCCGAGATCATAAAAATTCTTTTGCTCATCAAATACCTCCTCTGATTTTTAAAATAATAAAACAAAACCTCAGAAATATATTAGCACAGAACAGCCAAAAGACAAATTCCCAACGAAGGTTTTCCTTCCGGCGCATCATTTAGCGGAAAATTTTCTTTGCGGTTAAAACCTGGAAAGGCGGTAGAATAATTCAGGCGGCTGGGTTTTACCTTTCAACTAACCTTTTCAATTCGTCTATGATGGCTTTCTCCCAATGCCTCATGGAATACCAGCCGAGTAATGGCTTAGCAATGATGCGAAGCCAGGGTTTATGGATAGAAACCTGATACGTATAGTCAACCATGGTTCCTTCCTGATTTTCCGAAAGTAAAAACTCTTCATGCCCGGAAACCCCGAATTTAAGGCTTTCATTGTCTGAAATAAATCCTTTGCCGGAAAGAATCCGGGTCCTCATCTTGACGGGGAACTTACTCCCAAAGGATTTCACCGTAGCCTCCATTTGCAGGCAATCTCCCTTGCGTTCAATTATCCGTATTGATTCTGCAACTTTCGGAAAGTGTTCGGGATATTTTTCAAAATCAGTCATCACCTGAAACACCTTTTCAAGAGGCGCCCTAACAAACCATTTGGCACAAAGGACGATTTCTTTCATATAAAAATTATATCATAGCAGGCAAAAAGTTCTTCAAAGAAATGATTTTTACTTGTGGCTCCCCGGCGAGGGGCCTCGTCCGGAGGCCTCGGCACTTCTTCGGACATTACGTCCTCAGTCGCTCAACCTAAGTGGCTTCGCCACAGGTTCAAGCCAAACCAAAAGACTTGAAAAAAATAAAACCCCGCCTTAAAAAGGCGGGGTCATTTTTTTCAAGCTCCCCCCTACTGGATAAGTTTTGCAACTGGCTATGCACGCAGGAGGCCACTAAAATGCATAAAGAACTGGCTATAACTACTTAACCAACTTTTATAGAGTCTATATCTTATCCATATGAATAACACACAAAAATGCATGCCTTGGAGGATACATTATCATAATAAAGCAGGAAATAATCGAAAGCTCTGCCGCTTTTCAGATGCAAATTTTCCGGTCTACCACTAATAAGAAATGCTTTTATCGTTGCCCTATCCTTGACCTTATAGATATCAAAAGGCTTTAACGTCTGTTCTAAGCCCCAAATTTTATTATCGTGCTTATTGCCGATATCCATATTTCTTACTAAATCATCTGCAGTAAGTCCAGCCCTAACCTTATTAAGCTTGAGTCCATTAACCAAAGCGGTTATTTCTCTTTCCGTGGCAGTAAACTTACAATAGCCCTGTCTTGAGCTATCTATCATACTACAATCTGGCTTAGAAATTTTTACTCCGCATTGCAAAGTAAGCTCTATTATATCCTTTTTCAAGGCATCACGGTTCAAGACATTCCATAAATAATTGCATCCTGCAGCAATAAAACAGATTGATACTATTATGCCCGAAACTATAAATTTATTAAATAATTTGATTGAGTTTGTCTTTGTCATTTTACCTCCTGTATAAATTTATTTTACCCCAAAACAAAACCCTCCGCAACTATTTTAGCTGCATAGGGTTAAGAAGGCAAACTCCCCGGCGAGGGTTTTCCCTTCGACGAACCTGTCACTTGCTTCTTCGCTCTCGGCGAGGGGCCTCGTCCGGAGGCCTCGGCACTCCTTCGGACATTACGTCCTCAGTCGCTCAACCTAAGTGGCTTCGCCACAGGTTCGAACCCTACAACACAAAGAAAACAAATAAAAATGCCCGTCATAAAGACGGGCATTTTTATTGGCTCCCCGGCGAGGGCTCGAACCTCGGACATCCTGGTTAACAGCCAAGCGCTCTACCAGCTGAGCTACCGGGGAAATAAATTGTCTAAAGAACGAGTGCTAATTATAGCGTAATTGTTATTTTACGTCAATAAACACTTGCGCGCTATTATACAGGTTTTTTCTCAAGCAAAGCCTTGCCAAGCGTTGCGGAGTCAATATATTCAATTTGCGTGCCAAGCGGAACGCCTATGGCTATGCGGTACATTTTAATCTTGTAAGGAGAAATCTTTTCAATCAGGTATTGCGCGGTTAACTCTCCTTCGTTATCAGCATCTGTAGATATTATAACTTCCTTTATTTCGCCCTGTTCAATACGGTTTATTAGTTTGCGTATGTTTAAATCTTCTCCGTTAACTCCGTCAAGCGGCGAAATTGAGCCTAAAAGAACATAGTAGAGCCCGTTATACTGCGATGTTTTTTCTATCGCCAGGATATCTTTCGGCTCCTCTATTATGCAAACAGTTTCTTTGTCCCGCTCATGGTCGCTGCATATTGAGCAAACTTCATGCGTTGAAAAATTATTGCATAATTTGCAGGGCTTTATATGGTTGTGTATTTCTTCTATTTTATGAGAAAGCGATTTTACTTCTTCCTGGGGCATCTTAAGGATATAAAAAGCAATGCGCTCTGCGCTTCGCCTCCCTATTCCGGGGAAGCGCGCTAAACTTGTGACCAGTTCATTAAATATTTTTGGGAAGCTCATGATTGTAGCTTACTCATCTTCTGTATGGAATTGCCCGCCGAAGGTATCCATAAGTTCGTTTATGAATTCATTAGGCTGACCGGAAGGATTAGCTTCGTTTTGCGCCGGAGCACTGCCCAACGGCGTAATTTTTAGGGTTTTTGATTCAATTTTGTCGGAAAGAACAAACTTTAATCCTACTTTTTTATTCAATACTTTTGAGATTATGTCTTCTATGAATTTAAGGTTTTTAGGCTCCTCAACTATCTCCTTATGAAAATAATCCTTGTCCGAGAAACCTATTTTTATTATATTCCCGTTTGAAGAAACCGGCTCAGAGAACGAAAGATGCGAGCTTATTGCCGCGCGGACCTTCTGTATACTATTTATTATTTCCTGCCATTTCGCCTTGACCTCATTGAGCAAAAGCCCGTCATCGGCTGGCTTATTCTCAATCTTTTTCTCCTGTTCAGAAGAAATTTTCTTAACGCCTGCATCGTCATCGTCCAGGTTAAAATCACCTTCCAGTTTAATATCGTAATCAGGAAGCCTGACCTCCGCTTTTATTTCCTTAGAAGAGGAATTTTTCTTATCAATTGCCAGATTGCTTACTTTTTCTTCCTGCTTTTTGTAATCTGCTTCCTGGGGAAGCATAGATTTCACAAGCGCAAGCTCAAGGGGAATTCTTACGGTGTTTAACCTGTGCGAAAGCTCTTTTGCCTCTATCAGTAAATCTATCATTTTAAGTATCTGCGAAAGCGCAATTGTTCCGGATGCCTTAAGTATTGCCTCTTTTGACTGCGCGGATATATCGGTAATGGCGTTAAAAGTTTTTACGCTTACTTTAGCCAGAAGAAAATTGCGTAAATACTCAATGAGGGCATTTATAAATATACTTAAATCTTTTCCGTCTTTAGCTACCCTATCCACAAAGTTAAGCGCGGCCTGCAAATCCTTGCTTACCATAAACCCTGCCATTTTCCCGAGGGTGTCTTCGTCAATTATACCCAGAAAAGAAAAAACATCTTCAATTGAGCCTTTTTCAACAATTACAGGAACAAGCTGATCCAGAAGCGACTCAGCATCCCGGATACTGCCTCCTGAAGCGCGGCCTATGGCATATAAAAGATTATCCGTTATTTTTACGCCTTCAATCTTTGTAATGCTTTTTAATTTATCTACAATTTTTTCAAGCGGAACAAGGCCGAACTGAAATTTCTGGCAGCGCGATAAAATTGTAGGTATTACCTTATGGGGATGAGTGGTTGCGAAAATAAATTTAACGTGCGCGGGCGGCTCCTCCAGCGTTTTAAGAAGCGCATTAAAGGCTTCCTGCGTCAGCATATGCACTTCATCAATTATATAAACCTTAAAACGGGAATGCACCGGAGACAATTTAACGTTTTCACGAAGTGTGCGTATTTCATCAATTCCCCTGTTGGATGCTCCGTCAATTTCCATAATATCCAGCGAGGAACCCTTTGCAATCTCCACACAGCTTACGCATTTTCCGCAGGGTGATACAACCGGAGTTTTTTCACTTTCACAGTTAAGGGCTTTTGCGAAAATCCTTGCAAGCGAAGTTTTGCCGGTTCCGCGCGGGCCGCTGAAAAGATAGGCGTGGTGTATATGCTTTTTTATTATCGCATTCTTGATAGAAGTAACAACGTGCTCCTGCCCTATTACTTCTTCAAAATTTTGCGGGCGGTATTTTAATGCAAATGCTATGTATTCCATATTAAATCCCTGCTGCAGTATTATATACTAACATGCTGCTTAATAATATTATTTTATTTTCTGCTGTGTTTTGTTTGTTGCTTGTTCTTTTTCGTAATATTCCGAAGTAAAGTTTAATTCTTTTAAATTACCCAGCTCTTTGCCCATATCTTTTGCAAAGTCTTCGCACTTTCTGCCTTTGATGCCTTTAATGTGAAATTCAATCTCGCCTGTTTCTGAAATAAAAATTTCTATTTCCTGTTTTTCCGCCATTTAGCTCACCCATCTTCTTGCAACCAGCTTTATCGTGTTTTTCTCCGCTTTTCCTTCCTCTGCAAGCTGGTAGCCTTTTTTCTTCAACTCATTTAACACCGCATTGTAAGCATAACGCTGTCTTATTTTATTAACAAATTCGTTTTGCTTTTTCAGCTGCTGCGGCGTAAGCCCGGCAGAATCAGCTATAACAGCATACGAACCGTCTTTTTGCTTTTCAAAACCTATATCCTTATTGTTTTCGTCCTTAACCATAACATCAACGTTGTGCATCATCCCGTCAGAGGCTTTCATCCTTGCTTTTTCCTGGCTGGCTATATTAAGTTCTTTTATAGCTTCCAAAAGCATAAGAATACTGTTAAGCGTCAGATTTATAGTGCCTCCCGAAGACATAAATTACCTCCGATTAATGCGAATGCATAGTATATCTAAGCCAGATTAAAATCAAAGGAATGGCAATAGATGCTATTACTGCTATTATACGCCAGACCACGCGCATCTGCGCCTCGGCAATGTCTGAGTCAAGAGAGGCGCTGCGCGAAGCATTTTCAATCTCCTGCTTTGCATTCCTCTCTCTTACCCAGCTCTCAACCATTTCCTTGGAATAGCCTTCTTTGTCAATTTTATCCATCAGCTCTCTGATATCAGCCGGAACATAAGTATCGTTTGAGCTGTAAATATTGCCGTCTATCGTCAGCTTTATTTCTTTTTTATACCGCGAGCTTACAGGTTTACCGCCTATCTGAGCGGGACTTTCATCCTCTTCTGACCAGTAGGCTATGCGCCAACCGCAATAAAGGCAATATTTTTGGTTACGGTTGCAAAGCGTTCCGCAACCGGGGCATTTTTTCTGCCAAGCTTCAATTTCTGGCTTATCTTCTGCCTTATTATTCTTGGCTTCGGTTTGCTGCGCGTTTTGCTCAAACGTCTGTGAGCAAAAATTACAATAAAGAGAATCTTTCGCGTTAAGATGCCCGCATTTAGGGCAAAAAATATCGGTGCTGGGAACATTCCCTGATACTTCAAGCTTTACTTTATGGCCGTCAACCTCAAGGCGCAAAAAACGGGTTGAGGAATCTTTCTGCTTTTTAAAGATTTTTAGTATCGGCCCAAATTCTAACTTTGAAAATCTGTTAGCTTTCTTACTCACAGCTCTATCTTTCTGCCGGGTGAATCTTTCTTGCTGCTGGAAGGACTAGCCTGGCGCGCTCTGGTTGTTGCCCAACCTCTTAGGTTGCTTATCTCTTCGCGCATTGTCTGACTGAGAGGCACAGTTGCCCTTATGTTTGACACTATATCGTCGGTTGTAACTTCTTTGCCGCGCACAAATGCGTCAAAAAGCGCAGATATAACAACCTGCTCAATTTCCGCGCCTGAAAAACCGTCTGACTCCTGGGCGACACGATCCAAATCAAAATTTTCCGGCTGCCTTTTACGTTTACTTATGTGTATCGCAAAAATTTGTTTACGCTCTTCAAGCTTTGGCAAATCAACAAAAAATATTTCATCAAATCTTCCCTTACGCAGCAATTCCGGCGGAAGCAACTGGATATTGTTTGCCGTAGCCACCACAAAAACCGGTTTTTTCTTTTCCTGGAGCCAGGTTAGAAAAGTGCTGAATACCCTTGCCGAAGTTCCGGAATCAGAAAAGCTTGAGCTTTGCACTCCGGAAAGAGATTTTTCTATTTCATCAATCCATAATATAGAAGGAGCAACTGATTCCGCAGTCCTTATTGCGCGGCGCATATTATCCTCGGAGGAGCCTACTATGCCGCTAAAAACCCTTCCGACATCAAACCTTAAAAGCGGCATTTTCCATAAACTCGCTATGGCTTTACAGGTTAAACTTTTACCGCAGCCCTGCACGCCTATAAGAAGAACGCCTTTTGGCTCAGGAAGGCCGAAAGCTTTGGCCTTATCATCAAACGCTACCGAGCGCTTCATAACCCAGCCCTTGAGGGTTTCAAGCCCGCCGACATCTGTCATTTTTTCATCAGTATGGTAATACTCAAGTATCTGCGATTTTTTAATAACCTGCTCTTTTTCCGACAGGATTTTTTCTATATCTGAAGCATCTAAAGTTTTATCAACAACAATCGCTTTGGCAAAAGCATTTTCTGCTTCGTTTAAGGTAAGGCCCAATGCAGCCTTAACAAGCTGGCCCTTCACTTCGTCGTTTACATTTATAGTAACTTCTCCTGTTTTACCGACAACTTCAATAATTTCATCAAGAAGCTTAAGCAGATCTTCCTTTACCGGCAAATCAAATTCAACAACAGCCACATCTTTCTCAAGCTCCAAAGGTATGTTTAACGTAGGTGACAAAATTATAATTGTTTCGTATGTATTTTTAAGGTTAGACATTAACTCACGAAGTTTCCTTGCTACTGTCTGGTCGTTTAGATAGGAATGGAAATCATGCAGGACGAAAATTGCCGGGTAAGTCTGGCGTTCAATATGATTTAACGCGGCAAGAGGATCCCTTGTTGCTTCATCAACTTTTGCGGGTTCGTCAGCTCTTCTAATGCCCGAGGTAATTGACCATATAAAAAGCTGCTTATCCCGCCCGGAAGCCATCCGTGAAAGAATTTTAAGTATCCGCTGCTCTTCATAACTGACAACATATATCAAAGGATAGCGGGCGCGGATAAAAATATCCAGATCGCTTTCGCACTGAAGTTTGGGAGTTTCTTTTTCTTTATCCACAGTATTTATAAATTTTTATATCTTTGGCTTTACTAGACTTGTTGGTTTTTTTAAAAACATCGCCCCAAAGTTCATCCCACGGCTCAACATGAATTGAACCGTTCTCGTTAATTATTATATCAAAATAATTATGCCGCGGATTTTTTTTATTGAAGCTGCTCTTGGAAAATTTCCGGCATATAATTTTAATAGACACGCGGAACCACCTTAGAATAGCGTTTTGCTTCGCGCTTTGATAGACTTCGTAAATAGCTTTGACGCGCTTCGCAGAACGTTTTACTTCGCCCCTATAAGCCTCTTTTTCAAAAAAGCATTGCCGGAGCCATGCTTCAAATACTTTTCAAAATCTTACGCTAAGAATTTATCTCTAAAAACTATGTACGTTTCTAATTTCCAGGGAGCATACACACTTGAATAGACTGACTGTTTGTTATTATGCACTTTCAGTCTTTTCTCTAAATCGGCGGTAATTCCAATATAATGCCTTCGTGAATCCTTTAAGCTCCTAAGTATATAAACTGTATGCATAGCATAAGTTTTACGAAGCCCGTCAAAGCTAGTTAAAACTCTTAACAAGGGGCGAAGTAAAACGGAGAGGTGGGGATTTGAACCCCAGGTACAGCCTTACGACCATACATCGGTTTAGCAAACCGACGCCTTAAACCACTCGGCCACCTCTCCAATGAAAAAGCAATTATACTGGGTTATTTGGCGAACAAGTTTTTATCCAGGGTTATTCCTTCTTGTTCGTCAACACTGAAGGCATCTGCCCGAAGTGTCTACCCTAAAATTCCTTGTTCCTTCAGCGCTTCGCGCTTCAGGATTAATTCGGCTACAGGCTTTTGTTCGCTTACGCTCCAAAAGCCTAAGCCTCATTGAATTTTCATTGGCACTGAGGAAATCATTCCGAAGTGCCTTAGCTAACAAATTTTCAATGTAATACCTGATTAAAGAGATTCTTAATCAGCATTGCGCCGTTGGTTAAACCATCAACCAGAATTTTGCTTAAGTTTATTTCAAACGCTGCCATCAAATAAACCGAGAACAACAAAAGGCTTATTATATACAGAATGCTGAAATTAAACAAATAATTTATAACTCCGGAAAATGTTTTGCCCTTGTTGTCGCGCGCAACAAAAATAAGGTGCGAAGTGACCACAAAACCGCCCAGGAAAACAAAAATTTCTTTGTCTATCTCAAGATTAAATGCTTTTGGAAGGATAAAATAACCTATGCCCATAAGGATAAGAAACGACGGGATAAGATAAGAAAGAAACGAAGAATGGAAAAAGAAATTTTGTATCTTCTTGTAAACGCCGTTTAAATCAACAACGAAAGTATAAAATGAAAATGCCGAAAGCGCAGAAAAAAATAGGATATTTATATTAAGCCCTTCGTGAGAGCGCATTTCGCGGAAAAACTCTTTTGTTATGGAAATTACAAAACAGAATACAATCAGGAAAAGGAAAAATTTTATAAGCGTAAAAAATGAGTTTTGCTTTGAGCCTTTCTCTTCCATCTGACACCTCTTTGTTAAAAATTATAAAGAAATTTTTTCAAGCCCTGCCATGTATGGCCTTAAAACTTCAGGCACAACAATGAGCCATCAGGCTGCTGATAGTTTTCTAAAATCGCAACCACAAGCCGCGCAAGAGCCACGCCGGAGCCGTTTAGGGTATGAACAAATTTAAGCTTTCCTGTTTCTTTTTCCTTAAAGCGTATACTGGCGCGCCGCGCCTGGAAATCTTCAAAATTGCTGCAGCTTGAAACCTCAAGCCATTTATCAATGCCCGGCGCATAGATTTCTATATCATAGCATTTTGCAGCGGCAAAACTAATATCGCCTGTTGCAAGCATTAAAACATGATAGGGAATATTAAGCATTTCAAGGATTGTGCACGCATTATTAAGCAGCTTCTCAAGCTCATCATAAGAAGTTTCAGGTTTTACAAATTTAACAAGCTCCACCTTGTCAAATTCATGCACCCTGGTTAAACCTTTGGTATCTTTTCCGTAAGAACCAGCCTCGCGCCTGAAGCACGCTGTGTATGCCGTATAATAAATCGGCAGCTCCTCTTCCTTAAGCACTTCATCCCTGTGAATATTGGTTACAGGCACTTCCGCTGTCGGAATGAGAAATAAATCGTCGTCTTTAAGCTTATACATATCCTCTTCTAACTTCGGCAGCTGCCCTGTCCCACGCATGGAATCGCGGTTAACCAGCATGGGAGGAAATATTTCTTTAAACCCGTGCTTTTGGGTATGCAAATCAAGCATAAAAGCAATAAGCGCCCGCTCAAGGCGCGCACCCGCGCCCTTAAAAATGACAAAATTAGAGCCGCTTATCTTTGCCGCGCGCTTAAAATCAATAATATCAAGGCCTTCAGCCAGCTCAATATGGCCCAAAGGTTTAAAATCAAATTTTCGCTTCTCTCCCCATTCTTTGACTATTTTATTATTTGAGGGGTGCCCTTTAGGAATGGATGAATGAGGAACATTCGGGATACGCAGCAATTGGTCCTTAAATTTTGCTTCTAAATCGCTGTAAGTTTTATCCACTTCGGCGATTTTCTTTTTTATTTCCTTTCCTTCTGAAATCTTAGCGGCAGTGTCTTTCTTTTCCTTAATAATTATTTTCATCTCTTCGGCAATTTTATTCTGGAGCGCTGAAAGCTCTTCAACCTGGCGCATTAAGCGGCGCCTTTCATCGTCAAGCGAAAGAAAAGCGTCCAAATCAAATTTATCGTTCCTGTCTTTGAGCGCTTGCCGGACAATATCCGGATTTTCTCTTATGAATTTTGCATCTAGCATGTTTACCTCTTTTTGCGGTCTACCCCTTAACAACACACAAAGGCCGCATTCTGCAGATTTTACGCGAGATACCGCTTTTCTGCACAACTTCTATGACATCATCTATATTCTTATACACTGAAGGAGCCTCTTCTACAATAGTTTTTTTTCCGGTAGCCCTCACTTCTATGCCTTTTGCCTTAAGCTCCTTTAAAAGAACATTAACGTCAATTTTTCTTAAGGCTTCATGCCTTGAAGAAACTCTTCCTGCTCCGTGGCAGGTGCTGGCGAAGGTTTCTTCTTCGCTCTTTCTGGTGCCGACCAAAAGATACGAAGCCCTTCCCATGTCTCCGGGTATAATCACAGGCTGGCCTGTTTCCTGGTATTTTTGCGCAAGCTCAGGATTGCCAGGGCCGAATGCCCTGGTTGCGCCCTTTCTATGCACGCAAAGATATTTTTCTTTTCCGTCAACAACACGCTTTTCAAATTTTGCGATGTTATGCGCGACATCATAGATTAAATCCATGCCCAAAGATTGCCAGCTTTTAGAAAAAACTTTTCCAAAGGCTGCGCGCGTAAGATGCATTAAAACCTGCCTGTTCGCCCAGGCGTAATTCGCTGCGGCGCGCATCGCGCCTATATATTTTTGAGCCTCCACGCTTTTAACAGGCGCGCAGGCAAGCTGCCTGTCAGGAATATTTATGGAATACTTATCAAGGCACGAAAGCATTTCTTTTACGTAATCATCGCAGACCTGATAGCCAAGCCCTCTTGAGCCTGAGTGTATCATAACGGCAATCTGACCAACACTTAAGCCGAATTTTTCCGCTACCTTGGCGTCAAATATTTCATCAATTACCTGGACCTCAAGAAAATGGTTTCCGCTTCCAAGGGTTCCGGATTGTTCCCTTCCTCTTAAATAAGCGCGCTTTGAAACGCTGTCCGGATCAGCCCCTTCTATGGCGCCCTGCTCTTCACAGGACTCTAAATCATCCGCAACGCCGAACCCTCGCGAAACCGCCCATTTTGCGCCTTCAACAAGAATTTTTCTTTCTTCTTTAACTGTTACGCTGACATCACCGGTTGAACCTACGCCGGATGGAACGTCCTGATAAAGCCTGTTGACAATTGCGGGAATTTTATCACGCACATCATCCAGGGTAAGATTGGTTTTAAGCATACGCACGCCGCAATTTATGTCGTAGCCTACTCCACCGGGAGAAACTACACCGCCTTCTTCAGGATCGGTTGCAGCAACTCCTCCTATGGGAAAACCATACCCCCAATGAATATCGGGCATTGCCAAAGAATATTTAACTATACCGGGCAGAAATGCCACGTTTGCAACCTGCTCAAAAGCATTATCATTCTTAGCGCCTGAGAGAAGTTTTTCGGTTGCGTAAATAATCCCGTCAACGCGCATCCCCTGCTTGTAACTTTTGGGAATTCTGAATTTATAATCGTCTATCTTTTCAAAAGCAATTTCCGGCATTACCACCAATACCTTACCGTATAGGTTACTTTTGTTTCTCCGTTTTTAGCTACAGGCGGCTTAAACTCTATGGTCCGGGCGTCTTTTTTGGTAAATTCATGGGACTTATTGATTATTTTCCAGTTTGAATAACGCCACATATGCTCAATTACGTTAACTTCAATATCGCTGTCTTTGTGGTTACGCAAGCTTATCTCAAAGGTTTCTTCTGCCCAGTGGTCGCCCTCGCGGAAATTCATTTTCTTGCGCTCGCCGACCACGTCAAAAGCATCGCCAAGATACAATTTTATGGTTTCATCTTTCGGCGTATGGTCTATCTGGTCTTCGCCTATGAACTGAAGGCTCCCGTCGTCATCCTTTTTGTAAACTTTCACTTTTCCTTTCGGCAAAGGCATTCCAAGATTATTCTGTTTGCTGTTAGTAAGCTCAATCTTTACTTTTATCTTCTGCTCTTTGGTTGTTTTGTTGTCTTCGTAGTAATACCAGTTCCAGCCGTAATAATCTACCGGGTCATAGACGAAAAGCTTTTTG
Source organism: Candidatus Omnitrophota bacterium (assembly GCA_028710385.1). Taxonomy (GTDB): domain Bacteria; phylum Omnitrophota; class Gorgyraeia; order Duberdicusellales; family 4484-171; genus JAJYOP01. Next base: position 2,888 of record JAQTUC010000016.1, on the reverse strand, counting down.
ACAGGTACGTTGTTTGCCGAGAGAAGCGAAATCTGCTTAATCTGGTTATTCTTGACGGTTGCTTTTCTCTGCAAAGTATACATATGATATTCAAAGAAAGATTTTTCCTGGAATTGCGGAGCCGCTGCTTTTTCTTCAACCATACCCATGGCGGACGCTTGCAGAAGATCATATCTCTCCCGCACTCTCTTTACATCGCCTGCAATAAGTTTTAATTTGGAATTTTTATAGGTAGCTCCGCTTGTGTTGTTTATGCTTACCCAGCCATCAAGGCTTATTTTATTGTCATCCTTATCAAGGACAGTTACATATTCCGCAAGCCAGCTTATGCCGTTTGTAAGGTATGACACTTCGGTTAAATGTTTGCCTTCTTTATTGTTTTGGATTTCCCATACAAGCGTAGGCTTTGTAATAAGGCCTTCCGGAAGCTTATCAAAGCTTATCTGGTTTATGTTGTCAGGCCGAACTATCATGCTTAAGCCGTCAGCGCCGGAGATTACAATATTTCCGGCATCATAGCTTGAAAGTATTCCTTCGTATGTTTTTGCGTCTTTTGTTACGATTTTTATGTTTTTATCAATGTATTTGGAAAGAAGTTTGTCTGAGCTCACAAGATCATATTCGTAATTCTGCTCAAGGATGTAGCAGGCATCAGGCGCTGTGAGAGATACAAAATGGACAGAAGTAGGCTCAATCAATGAAGCCACGTCTTTGAAGTCTACTTTGTTTACGCCTTTTTTTAAATCCAGGTTGCGCTGGTCTTTAACTAAAGCAAAATTCTGGTTGTATACGGTAAGTTCAACTTCCTGCGCAGATGCACAAAAACAAAAAATAAAACCAAGGACAAAAACCGCAAACTCTCTCATGCGCACCTCCTTTAAGCTAAACATCAAAAATAACTTCCGCCGCAAAGCCCTTGCTATCTTTATCTATTTTTAAATTATGATAAGTGGCAGCTTTGATTTCTGACTTTACGTCTTTATTGCCGTAGGGATTAAATTCAATTCCGCGGACATCGGCGCTGATTTTTTTCACTCCGGAAAGCTCGCTTATAGAGACTGCGTAATCAACAGGCAAAAATTTATAACTGTAAAATATGGAAATTAATTCGTTGAGCCAGATAACAAGCAGGTCCTCAAGCCGCGATGCGCTTAGCTCTATGTGTTTTGTATCTTTGGCTTTTGCTTTTTTATCCGTAAGAAGCTCAAAAAGGCAAATAGCCGAATTTACAAACAAATCTTCCTGGTTTTTTGCAAAAATCCTTGCCCTGATATCTGCCGTATGCTCAAGGATTTCATATTTTTTCATACAAGGAAGAATCTGTAAACAACTACCGCAATTCTACTCAAACTTTATATCGTCAAGATAGAAATCAACACCTTTGGGATTATTGTCCATATTGGCTACCCAGCAAAAGCCGCCTATTATGTTTGACAGCTTCTTGCCGGCAAGATCAATTGTGTACTGCGTCCATTCTTTTTTAAGCGTTATCGGGCCGGTGCCAACCGCATCTGTATCGGCGAATTTTCCTGATATGCCGCCTACCTTAAAATCATCAATTATCTCTCCGCCGTTTTTACCTCTAGCCCAAAAAGTAAGCTTGGTTGCTTTTGAAAGATTGTAACCTCCGTCTACTTCACCCCAGTTATTTGCGGGGTTTTGCCAATACATTCCTGCCCAGCGCGCGCCCTGATAACCGCAGGCGCAATAGTTTATTTTTATACAGGTGTCGCCAGAAAAAGGCATATCGGTTGAGGCTGCGTCATATTTTATATCGCCGTAATCGCCCATCCAACCTGAAGCAATAAAATGATTGTTAGCTGAATTCTTGTCGGAATAAACATAAAATGGCATTTCTTCTGCAAGACGGCCCTCTGCTTTTACTGTCGGGTCGGCTACGAACTTTATATCATCAACATAAAAAATACAGCCTTGCGGGTCTAAATCAGAAGTAACCACCCAGCCGAAACCTCCGTTAATATACGCAAGATTTTTACCGGAAAGATTTATGGTATATTCCTTCCATTCTTTAGTAAGCGTAACAGGACCGAATACGACTTCTGTTGAATCTGAATATTTGCCCTTTATTCCGCCTACCATAAACTTTTGTATTACTTCTCCGCCGTTTTCTCCGCGCGCCCAAAAAGTTATTTTTGTCATATTGCTAAGGTCAAGCCCTGTAACTTTTGAACCCCAGTTGTTGGCTGAACTCTGCCAATACACTCCTGCCCAGCCCTGGCCCTGTGATTTTTTACCGGTGTATATAAATTTAATGCAGTTTGCGCCTGAATGCGGATTGTCAGTTATTCCGTCATCCATGGTTACGTCTCCGTAATCGCCTATCCAGCCGGAGGGAACGTAATTATTTTCTTTGCTTCCTTTATCCAGATAGATTATAAGCTCCTTTGCATCTGCCAGCGATTTTCCTTTGAATTCTCCGGTATACGCCACGTAATCAGTTTTAACCGCAGACGCAATTCCGTAACGCGAATCATCGCATTGGTCCTGGGCAATAACCGGAACAATTGTCAGAAACAACAATACCAAAAAAATAGATATCTTTTTCATTTAATCCTCCGCATAAACTATTCCTTAATTTTAATACCCCTGTAATATAAAAATAAAGACATGGCAAAGCCTGCCGAACAACATAAAAACATGGGCCATGTAGCCTGCCCGCCTTATGCGGCAAGGCGGGGACTTGTATGTAATCTTCGCCAAAAGCGAAGCGCCCGAAGGGCCATTACATCCAAGTATTTCCTGCCAACAAAATATAAAATAGCTATACTGCTAAAACTGCCGAGCAACATAAAAACATGGGCCATGTAGGACTTGAACCTACGACCTTGACATTAAGAGTGTCCTGCTCTACCAACTGAGCTAATGGC